>DAOTWU010000215.1:0-6277 GCA_034435735.1 Anaerolineae bacterium
TTCCTTAACGGCTGCTTCAGAGCGAGCCATTTCCTCTTGTAGCCCTTTGCCATAGGTAGTTTCGTTAAGCAAGATTTGCTGAATAGCGCCGACGCGTTGGGCAATTTGCATCTGCCCTTCTTCTACCATGCGCTGGCCGAACATCGACAGTGTTTGGAAGAAGGATTCATCAATCTGCTCGTCAAACTCTTTCACGAGCGCTTGAATTGCTTCGACAGAAGATGCATCTAGGAACATCTGCACCAACTGGAGGCGTTTGCGCTGTTCTTCTACTTTTTGCGGGTCAATACCATCCGCTTCCAAAATTTGATTAACCAGACCTTGCATCGTCAAAGCGCTACGAGGCTTGAACATATAAGCCCGAAATTGCTCTTTAGGGATACTTGCAGTTAATTCATTGAGCATTGAGCCAATAACGCGGTCTTGCTCATCCCGTGGCATATTGAGTTCCATCGGAACAAAGCTGATTAACAGCTCTTTATCTGCGTCATGATACAGAATTGGGGCGGCTGCACGGGTGGTAGAGCCACAATGGGGGCATTGTTGCACATTGAGCTGGCCAGCAATGAGCATTTGTTTGCCTTGCGGGTCTTGTCCAGCATCAATAATAGTGCGTATTTCGCCATTATACGGCTGCCCACAAGCAGGGCAACGAATAGTTTGTTGGATTGGTTTTACCATAAGAAAAACTCCGTTCACCGGATAAGTGCCAATACTAGAAGATGTGGTTTAGGCCATACGATAGGTAATTAAAGGGGAAGTTTGAAGAAGAATTTCGAACCCTGCCCTAGCTGGCTTTCCACACCGATAGTGCCATTATGCGCTGTAATAATCGCTTTGGCGAGGTATAACCCCAGGCCAGTGCCTTTCGTCTTGCGGCTTAAAGCGCCATCTACTCGATAAAAACGTTCAAAAACCCGGTCTAAGTCAGGTTCGGGGATGCCCTCTCCCTCATCACGAACATACACTACAACATAATCGCCTTCAACATACCCGCCAACTTCGATAGTGCCGCCGTGTGGGGAATACTTGATAGCATTACTGACAAAGTTGTCTAACACTTGGCGTAGGCGTACCTCATCTCCCTGTATCATCGGGAAATCTGGGGGGAAATTAAGGGCAAAATGGTGCATATCGGTTTGGGTCTTGAAACGCTCTACAACTCGTGCAGCCATATCATCTAGCCGCACATCAACAAGATTTAGCTCGACTTTGCGCTGACTTTGAATTTTGCTGGCAGTGAGCAAATCTTCTACTAAAGCGCTCAGGCGGTCTGCTTCATCTTCAATCACCCCTAAGCTATCTCGTACAACTTCAGGGTCCCATTCAACATCATCGCGTTGCAAAGTAACGGCATAGCCTTTAATAAGCGTGATTGGGGTACGGAGTTCGTGAGAGATAGTAGAGATGAACTCGTTTTGTAGTTCCTGTGTGCGGCGGAAGTTGGTTATGTCACGCACATTGGCGATAATGTTCGTTAAGTTACCAT
This sequence comes from Anaerolineae bacterium, assembly GCA_034435735.1. Taxonomy (GTDB): domain Bacteria; phylum Chloroflexota; class Anaerolineae; order Aggregatilineales; family Phototrophicaceae; genus S146-30. The sequence goes on from DAOTWU010000215.1 coordinate 1,490, forward strand.
CACTATCCAACAATGGTGCATAGGTAATGCCAACACTGATGGTCATCCCATCACGACGTTGCAGGTCACCTTCAACATATAAAGTTTCTGCTGGCGCGCCTTCTGGGCGGCGAAATGGCCAACCGCTATCTAGGGCATCGCGCAAATCAGGCATTTCAATGCGTTCCCAGATGATGACTTCATCTTGATGACGGCCAATAGCATCTTGGGATGACCACCCCGTCATACGCGCTAATGCTTGATTAAAACGCTCAATATTCAAATCATCGTCAAGTATCATGACGCCATCAGCGCTATTTTCGACGATTGCTTCTAATCTTTTGCGTTCACGGTCAATACGGGCATAAAGCTGGGCATTATTCACCGCAATGGCGGCTTGGTCTGCAAAACTCTGTAACACCTGCAAATCGTTCGCAGTGGCGGTGCTGATATAAGAGCGAAATACAATGAGCAAGCCTAGCGCTTCTTCGGCAAAAACAAGGGGGAGCGCTATTCCCTGCCGCAAACCTGGATGAATTGCTTCAGCCATACGGCGCAGCTTTTCGTTCAAAGAGGCGACATCGCCTCCAGACTCTGCATCTAAAACCAACTCTTGCAACAAGTGGTTGAGTTCAGGTAAACGCTCACTAGAGACACCACTAATTGCACGTATGATGAATTGGTTTTCAGCTTCAGAAGAACGAAGTGCAATTAAACCAACCTGCCCCGCTAGCATGGTAATAGAGGCATTCAAAACACGCCGCAGCACTTCCCCAAGGTCTAGCTGGGCGGTGATAGCGCGGGAAATCTCTAAGAGGAAATCGCGCTGGCGAACTCGATAATCAGGCAACATTAACATAGCCTGATTGTATCACGAGTCACCAGCACGGGAAAGCTTGCAGCCAGTTTTCTATGACAATTTTAGCAAACTAGCTGGAAACAGTTAAACTGGATTCGATGAGCGAAATATCGCTTTGGCCACCATGCGTCAATACAAGAGCAGCAGCCCCAACGATGCTCACGTCATCTTGTAACGCAGCTGGCACAATTTTCAAATCCTGCCAATATGCTTCATCAAGGGTATGGGCTTTTACGGCTTCCCAAACAGGCTCAAAAATTACGTCGCCCATATTACTAACCCCGCCACCAATGACGATAATCTCTGGGTTAAATAAGTGCAGTAAACCAACAACCCCTAGACCAACACGGTAAGCCCCTTCGCGTACCACCTCTACAGCGAGTTTATCGCCTTGAGCGACAGCTTGTCCAATGGTCTTCGCATCGACTTTTTCTAAATCGCCGTTGACCAATTGGCTCACGAGAGATGTTGCACCCGCTTCTAGGCGTTCACGCATTTTACGGGCAAGATGTGTACCGGAACCTTCGCGCTCTACGGAAGAGACCACACCATCGGCGATAATAGGGACATGGCCAAATTCCGCAGCAAGGCCAGATTTCCCTAATAACAGGCGACCATCGACAACAATACCACTACCAATACCAGTGCTAATTGTGATAAAAATGACATGGCGAAAACCTTGCGCAGCACCGCGAGTTGTTTCGGCAAGTGCAGCCACGTTAGCATCATTGCCTACATAAATGGGCACATTAAAAGCCTCGTGCAGAATATCGCCAAGCGGGACATTATGCCAGCCATATAAATTGGGCGGCGCAACCACAACGCCAGTTTCTGGGTCTAATGGACCGGGTGCGCATATGCCGATACCAGTGACCTTTGTGCCATCTTGTGGCCATACAGCTTCAATCATCGCTTTAATACGCACTAAAGTAGGCTCTAGGCCTTCTTCATCCCGCGTAAGCGTTTCCTGACGTTCGAGGATATTTAGCTTTGCATCTAAACGGGCTGCACGGATTTTTGTACCGCCTAAATCTACGCCTATAATGACTTCGCTCATGGTGGTCTATTCCCTGTGTAGATTATATGTTCCACATGACAGTTGAAGCGAAAAACGCACGCTGTTAGAATACCCGATTATGCGCCATTGATACAGTGTGTTTAGCCCCGAAAAGTGAATTTAGAGGAATAACTTATGGCTCGTGAAACGCCTTTGCGGCGGCAGTACCTAGAGATAAAAAGCCAATATCCCGATTGCATTCTCTTCTTCAGGTTAGGTGATTTTTACGAGACATTTGACGAAGATGCTGAAATCGCAGCGAGAGAATTAGATTTAACGCTGACTAGCCGCCCTGTCGCCAAAAATAAGCGTGTGCCAATGGCTGGTGTCCCCCATCACGCCGTTGATACGTATATTGCACGCCTTATCGAGCGTGGTTACCACGTCGCGGTATGCGAGCAAGTTACTGAGCCAACAGGTAAGGGGCTAGTAGAACGCGCTGTCACACGAGTCATTACCCCCGGCACAGTCATTGAACCTGAGCTACTTGCAGAAGATCGTCCTAACTACCTGATGGCCATTTTGCCTGTTGGTAATCCAGAAACAGGGGAATGGAATCGGGCGGGTGTGGCCTATGCAGATATTTCTACAGGGGAATTTGCGGCGACACAATTTGATAGCGATAACACTGCCGTATGGGTATTTGAGGAAGTAGCGCGTTTAACCCCACGAGAGGTCATTATGCCAGAGGCATGGGTAGAACGTGGCGCTACCATGCCGGAGGGTGTGCATCTCACCGCATTACCAGATTGGCAATTTGAATACAAAAATGCTGTTGACAATCTACACGAGCAATTTGGAGTAGCGACATTAGATGGTTACGGGCTGGGCGATAAGCCGTATGCTGTGGCAGCAGCGGGGTCTATTGTTCAATATTTGCGCGCCACACAAATGAGCAAACTCACCCAACTGGCTTCGATACGCACCTACACAACAGCGAGCTTTATGGTGCTAGACCCATTTACACGGCGCAACTTGGAAATCACTGAAACACTCCGTAGCCGCAAAATGCACGGCAGTTTATTGGGAATACTCAATCGTACAGTAACAGCGATGGGGGCGCGCTTGCTGCGTCAGTGGCTGACACAACCGTTACTAGATATTGACCGGTTGAATCGGCGTCTTGATGCCGTAGAAATTTTGACCAATGATGAGCCGTTACGAGCGGAACTACGAGAATTACTTCGGCAAGTATCGGATGTTGAACGGTTAGTTAATCGTGTAGTGATTGGTAAGGCTGGACCAAGGGATTTACTCGGATTGCGGGATAGTTTAATGGTCATCCCCCATATACAAACGCTAGTCGCCGATTTACCCGCGTTGAATATCCTCGCCCAAAGCATGGATGAATGTGACGATGTGGTCAACCTTATCACACAAGCAATTAACGATGAACCACCAGCAACACTCAATACAATTGGGGTAATCCGACCTGGATATGCTGAAGAATTAGATGAGGTGCTAGAGCGCACCCGTGAAGCGCGGGAATGGATACGGGACTTAGAACCAAGAGAGCGGCGACGGACAGGCATTCCCACGATTAAAGTCGGCTATAACAAGGTTTTTGGTTATTATATTGAAGTTACCAAAGCCAACACTGATAAAGTGCCAGATGATTATATCCGTAAGCAAACGCTGGTGAATGCAGAGCGCTATATCACACCAGAACTAAAAGAGTATGAGACATTGGTGCTGAATGCTGAAGAGGAGATTTTAGAGGTTGAGCGCAAACTCTTTGATGACCTGTTGCAGCAGTTGGGGCAACACGGTGACCGCATTAGCAAAACAGCCCGCGCCATCGCTCATTTAGATGTTTTTGTCTCGCTGGCAGAGGTGGCAATGCGTGAAGGCTATTGCCGCCCCACCCTATCAGAAGAGAATATCCTTGACATTCGTGGCGGGCGGCATCCTGTTGTAGAAAAATTGTTAGAAGGCGGTGTGCGATATACGCCTAACGATACAGCATTTGATGAGCAATCGCGCATACATATCATCACTGGCCCCAATATGTCGGGGAAATCAACCTATATCCGTCAAGTGGCTATCATCACTCTGATGGCGCAAATTGGCAGCTTTGTACCAGCAGATGAAGCAACAATAGGGCTAGTAGACCGTATATTCGCACGTATTGGTGCACAGGATGAAATTCACGCTGGCCAAAGCACCTTTATGGTGGAGATGGTAGAAACAGCGCGGCTGCTCACTGGCAGCACAGAGCGCAGTTTGCTCATTTTAGATGAAATTGGGCGAGGCACATCGACCTATGATGGGCTAGCCATTGCGCGGGCAGTTATCGAATATATTCATAATCACCCCAAGCTCAATTGCCGAACCTTATTCGCCACACATTATCATGAGCTAACCGAGTTGCCAAACATCTTGCCCCGTTGCCGCAATTACAATGTCTCGGTAAGCGAGCGGGGCGAGGAAATTGTCTTTTTGCACAAAGTCGTACCCGGTGGTGCAGACCGTAGCTATGGGGTACATGTCGCACAGCTGGCGGGCATGCCTAGACCTGTTGTAGAGCGAGCGAAAGAGTTGCTAGAACAACTCGAACGTGAAGGTAGTGATTTCAAATTACCATCCGCAAAGCAAAATAATGGGGGAACAAGGCCGCAACAACTGAGCTTCTTCGAAACACCAGATAATCCAGCTATAGACGCTTTGCGCACTTTGAATGTTGACGCACTCAGTCCATTAGAAGCATTGACGAAACTCTATGAACTCAAACGCATGGCTGAGGAAGAATAACTTATCAGAGCCAGAAAAAGGTGGGACGTTATATGAAAAGGCAACAGCCAGAATTAGAGGATTTCGTCAAATGGTATCATCAGCTAGCGGCTCTTCCAATGCGGACATTAGCCACGCTGAAAATTGGCCCATTCAAAGAAGA
>DAOTWU010000216.1:0-10310 GCA_034435735.1 Anaerolineae bacterium
TATAGAACAGATATTCTAAAGAGGTGTACTGTGGATACTTATGAATCGGTCATGGCAGAGTTGGAAGCGATGGGCACGGCGCAAAACGTCAAAATTTACCGTCGCCATGGGGCGAGTAGTTCGGCGATTTTCGGTGTAAGCGCTAAAAACATGAATGTATTGAAGAAACGCTTAAAAACCAATCACGACCTCGCGGTGCAACTATGGCAAAGCGATAATCACGACGCGCGTATTCTGGCGATGCGCATCGCCGACCCCAAACGCGCGGATAGCGACACGCTGGAACGGTGGGTGCGAGAATTGGGCGATTATATCGTGACCGATGCCTTCACTGAATATGTCAGCCGCACGCCATTCATGCGCGAGAAAATGGAAACGTGGACGCAATCTGACGAAGAGTGGATTAGCACAGCGGGCTGGGGGTTATTGGCACATATGGCGACAAAAGATGAAACGCTGGATGATGACTATTTCATGGGCTATCTGGACATCATCCGCCGCGATATTCATACGCGCAAAAACCGCACACGCTACGCCATGAACACCGCCCTCATTTGCATTGGGACGCGCAACGACTTTTTAGAAGAACAGGCTATCGCTGCGGCTAAAGCTATTGGTAAAGTAGAGGTAGACCACGGCGAAACCAGTTGTCAAACACCAGACGCCGTCTCTTATATTCCCAAATCGCGCGAACACCGCCGCAAGAAAGAGCTGAAAAAGGCTTAATGGATAAACGAACTATAGCAGCGCTCAACGCCATTAATCGCACATTCTACCAAACAACCGCCCCCCATTTTGACCAAACGCGGGGGGCGGCCTGGCCTGGCTGGGAACAGTTATTGCCCCATATCCCCGAAAGCGCACCGCTGCGGGTGTTGGATGTGGGCTGTGGCAATGGGCGCTTTGGCGTCTTTTTGAGCGAACGGCTCTCCCGCCCGATACGCTACCACGGTGTAGATAACAGCGAGGCATTGCTAGAACGGGCGCAAAGCGCATTAGAGGCCCTGCCCTATATTGAAGCCCAGCTAGAAGTGCGTGACATTGTGGAAAGCCCACCACAAGCAGGGCAATATGATTTGGTCGTGCTGTTTGGTGTCATCCACCACATCCCCGGCGCAGAGAACCGCCGCGCCTTAATGCGCACATTAGCCAGCTTGCTAGATATAGGCGGGGTGTTATGTTTTGCATCGTGGCGCTTTTATGAATATGAGCGCTTCCGCAAGCGGCTGCTGCCATGGGAAGACGAAACGCTACAGATTGAACGTCATGACTATTTGCTGGACTGGCGGCAAGGGGTGCACGCGGTGCGTTATTGCCATTACGTCGATGATGACGAACAAGCCGCACTCATTGCGGCCAGCGGTTTACAGCATGTGACCACCTACCGCGCCGACGGCTTCAGTGGGGATGTGAATTGTTATAGCGTGTTAAAGCGGATATAGCGGGGGCACAACACAAACTCTTCTGGCCAAATTGTGATAGAATAATCGCGATTAATAACCACTTGTGGAGGCATGGCAATTTGAAGCAATCGCGCCGCACATTGTACTGGCTTGTATTTCTACTCACCGCCGGCGTGGTGCTGGCATTAGACCAATTAACCAAGCGTTATATCATCTCAACGCTCGATGTTTACGAAACTGTACAACCTATCCCCGCCCTTGCGCCTTTGTTTCAAATCACCCGCACGGAAAACACAGGTTCGGCGTTTGGCTTCTTGCCACAGGCGGGCGATATTTTCCTCATTTTGGCGTTCGTCATTGCGGTGGGAATGCTCTACTTTTACCCGCGCATTCCCGATGGCAAATGGATGCTGCGCATTTCGCTGGGCATGATTTTAGGCGGTGCGTTGGGTAACGCATTTGACCGCTTGCAATATGGGCTAGTGGTGGACTTCATCCACTATCAAATTCCGCCGCTTGGCATTTCGAACGTCTCTAATCTGGCCGACCATGGCATTGTACTGGGCGCAATACTCGTATTTATTGATAGCTGGCGCGATAGCAAACAGGCGGAATCTCCCCCACCACCTTCTGAGGAAGAGATACCAACCGAAAAGCAAGAGCACGTTTAATCTTCTGGCGGTAACACCCCAATATAGCGGGCACGGGGGCGGATGAGGCGGTTCTCTTCATAAGCTTCTAGCGCGTGGGCAATCCAGCCAGCAGTACGCCCTAACGCGAAGAGCGCCAACGCCCCGCCATTGGGCAATTGAAGGGCGCGCCGCAAAATCACTAACGCATAATCGATTGTGACCGCTTCGCCGATATAATCTTGCACCGCCGTGGCAATCTCTTGCCCTTGTCTGATGATGTCGCTTTGCGGCAAGCACTGCGCCATGAGCGCCATCAGCAAAGCCGCGCGCGGGTCTCCCTGTGGATAGAGCTTATGGCCAAAGCCAGGAATGCGTTCTCCGCGCCGCAGCCAATCGGTAATTGTGGTGCGCAAGTCACTGGCGAACACATCGTTTAGGAATGTTTCGACGCGGTCGGTATAGCCGCCATGTTTCGCACCACGCAAAGCAGATAGCCCCGCTGTGACAACCGCGTAAGGCGGCGACCAAGCCGACGCGACCACACGCGCCGCAAATGCCGAGGCGTTCAGTTCGTGGTCTGCACACAAAATGAGGGCAGCATTGAACAGGGGGATGGCGCTCTCTTCACATTGCCAGCCATGTGCCAATGCTGCCGCCAGCGTTGGGGTTGCACCAACTGCGCCACCAAGCACCGCCGTGAATAATTTGATGATGCGCACGCCAGCTTGCATAACCGCATCTGGTTGCAGGTTATAGGCGAGGAAATCATCGGCAGCGGCGAGGGGCAAAACCGCCTGCATCTTGTCCACCGGTGACAAATCGGCTAGATGGGGCATCAAAGCGTTTAAGCGCGGGGAAGCGGGGGGCGCTTGTCGCTGAAATAACTCAGCCAGCGCCATATCATCCGCCCAAAGCAGGCCGACAACTTCCTCAAAATGGTGGCGCTGTGCCAGTTGAATGACATCTTGCCCGCGATAGTAAAAGCTGCCCTCGCTGATGAGCGTCAACGCAGTGGGCAAAACGGGCATACCCCAGTGCAGGGTTTCGCGCGCCAAATGCTCTGGATTGCGCCGCCCTTCTTTACGCGCCAGCAAACGCTCTATATCTTCGGCACGGTAACGGCGCTTGCGCGGGTCATCGCCAACCGCCTCGCTACGCACTAACCCACGACTGACATAGCTGTATAGCGTGCTGACGCTGACGCCTAGCCGTTCTGCGGCTTCTTTCGCGTCATAATAAAGCTTCTCGCTCATCATCTTTATAGCCCCTTGCACTCCATAACGCCCTGCTGTATGCTGCCGTTAGTTTAGCATGGTTGGGAGCATAGTATAAGCGATGAGTAAACGACCTGCACGTCCAGGCAGAGGCCGCCGCCCTTCTGGTTGGGACCCCGTAGCAAGCTGGTATGATGGCTGGGTGGGGAAAGATGGTAGCGAGCACCACCGCAAGCTGGCCATTCCCGCAGTGATGAAGCTATTAGACCCGAAAAAGGGCGAACATATTATAGATATTGGCTGTGGGCAGGGCGTGTTAGCCCCCTATATACATAAGACTGGCGCACAATATACGGGTGTTGATGTCAGCGACCGCCTATTACAGGCCGCCGAAAAACGGCATAAGGGCAAAGGGCGCTTCTTCTTGGGCGATGCCCGTCATTTAGACCGTATACGGGGGCTAGAGGCGGGGGCATACGATGGCGCGGTGTTCCTGCTCAGCATTCAGGACATGGACCCATTGGAAGATGCGTTGCAATCAGCAGCTTGGGCGCTCAAAGATGGGGGGCGCGTAGTGATTGTGATGACGCATCCAGCTTTTCGCATCCCGCGCCAAAGTGGTTGGGGCTGGGATGAAAACCGCAAGCTACAATTCCGCCGCATCGACCGTTACCTCACGCCGCTGGCTGTTCCGATGAAATCGCATATTGGGCGGCAAAGCGGCAAAACCATCAGTTTTCATCGCCCATTGAGCGCTTATATCAACGGGCTGGCCGCTGTGGGGCTACTCGTGGATGCGCTGGACGAGCTACCAACTTATAAAAAAGCCAGTGGGCCAAACGCTAAAGCGGAAAATCTGGCCAACCAAGAAATTCCGATTTTCGCGGCGTTGCGCGCCCGTAAGCTGGCTTAGGTTTGAAAATTTTCAGAAAACTTTCCAAAAATTAACGCACAGGACTGCCAAACAGCGGGTACACTAGGGAAGGGAAAGGTTTTACGTTGGTTTGAGAGGTTAAAATCTTAATACACCATACTAACGTCCCGTTTTGAACCTTTCATTTTGCAGTATAATGAATAACGTAAACGTTCGATACCACTGATTAAGTACGTAAGCAGGGAATTATTCATGGCGAGCTTGCCGAGAGTTATCACGGTAGACCCAACAGGAGATGTTGGCCGCATTATTCGCTCTGCAATCGACCTGATGGGGTATACAGTTATTTATGCCGATGTCCCTAATGGTACGGAGGCACTGGAAGAAGTCCAGCGTACCGGCTGTAACTTGTTGGTTACGGCGTGGGATTTGATGGACGATATGGGCGGTTTGGAGCTGGCGCTGCGCGTGAAGCAACAATCGCCCGATACGCAAGTGCTGGTGCTGGGTGATTTAGACGATCCAGACGAGCTGGATGAAGACACGGCGGAAAATTCCCCCTTCGCCTATCTCAGCCGCCCGGTCAATGTTCACACCCTGCTGCGGGTGGTCATTGCCGGCATGGAAGGCGAAGACGTTAAAGAAGCCGTTGATGCGCCCATTGTCACCAGCGAAGTACGGGTAGACCTTGGCCCCATCCCGCCGATAGACCTGAACAACGCCCAAGGCTTTATCGACCAGCTTTTAACCGACCTCGGCGCGATGGCGATTGTGCTCATCAACCGCGAGGGTAATGTGTTGCTAGAGCGGGGCGCGGTAGGGTATTTAGACCGTGAGCGGCTGGCGACAGCGTTGCTCCCCTCCGCGATGACTAATATCGAAATCCGCGAACTCATCGGTGGGCAAAATACGGCCATTCACTTCTTCGATGGCGATGACCACGATGTTTATGTGCTCTCTGTTGGGCTGCATTACTTCTTGTGTGTGGTCTTCGATGGCGAGATTGGTTCGCGGCAATTGGGCGCAGTCACCCGTTATGGCCGCCAAACTGCCGGCGACCTTGTGGCGCTGCTTGGCCCACACGCCTGGATTTTGGAAACCCCACGAGAGGCGCGGCGCGAAGCGGCTAAGAAGCGTAAAACACAGGAAATCCGCGCGCTGGTGGAAGAGGAAACCTTGCAATTGGCGCGCAGTAGCTTCAGCGATGAGGAAGAGGAAGAAGAAGAAGTCCCCATCATCGAGGAGACTGGCCCCATTCTGGAAGCCATTCCCGACGAAGAATTTGATGTCGATGCGCTCTTCGCTGCGGCGGAAAATCTAGATAGTGTGGATGACCTCTTTGCAGAGGAAGATTTGGAAGCGCTGGCTAAACAACAGCATGATAGCCGTAAAATTGACTTTAACTCGGCGATTGAACTCGGCCTGTTAGATGAGTAAGTGCTAATCGTATAATCAATGGGCGACCTGTGCTTTTTATGACAGGTCGCTTTTTGCTTATCGGACAAGTTAGACTACGGCTTCATAACGTTCACAAGCGATTTTTCAATTTATATTTGACTTAACGCCCAATCAAGGGCACAATTCCTAGTGTCCTTGCTTTTTAATGTGGTATAGTTCTACGCGCGGCGCCAATCATTGGCGAAAGGACGTACAGGTGTCAGAAGTAGATAATCTCATCGGTAAACAGTTTGGCGATTATAAACTGACCAGTAAACTGGCCAGTGGTGGTATGTCTCAAATTTATATGGGGGTAGATGTCAAATTGCAGCGGCAAGCTGCGGTAAAAATCCTCACGCCAGAGATGACCGCCGCCGATGAGTTCCTCACCCAGCGCTTCGAACGTGAGGCGCGCGCCGTTGCGGCATTAGAGCACGATAATATCATCACCATTTACCAGTATGGCGAGCAAGAAGGCATTTACTTCCTCGCCATGAAGTACATTCCCGGTAAAGACCTGGCGCAAGAATTGCGAGAACTGCGGCGCGCGGGCAAACACATGACACCGGAACGCGCGTTACATATTTTAGAGCAGGTGGCTTCTGCATTGGATTACGCCCACTTAAAGGGCGTCATTCACCGCGACATCAAACCCTCAAATATTCTGATTGACCAACACGATAAAGCCGTATTGACCGACTTTGGCCTTGCCCTGCGTTTACAAGTTGACCAGACGCTAGGGACGGCCTTCGGCACACCGCGCTATATTTCGCCAGAACAGGCGATGGCCTCTGAACGGGCTGTGCCACAAAGCGATATTTATTCGCTGGCGGTGATTGTCTTCGAGATGCTGACGGGCGAAGTGATGTTCAAAGGGTCTACCCCGATGGAAATCGCCCTCGCCCATATTAGCGAAACGCCACCACCACCGCGCTCTATCAATCCTGATATTCCGGTTGAGGCGGAAGACGAAATCTTGAAGGCACTGAGCAAGACGCCAGAAGACCGCCACGCCACAGCGACAGAATTCATTGAGGCGATTAAACGCGCCTACGAAAAAGCCGATGAAGACCCGACAGCAGTCCAAACGCCAACACCGGCGACGGCTAGCGGCGACGTGGCGGCACATGCGCCCGACCGCACGCCCATTTTCGCTGATGAGGAGATGCGCGAGGCGATTGAGGAGCATCGTTCACGGGTAGAGAAGCGGCAACGCGCCATCGAAACAGAAGGCACAAAGCCCGCGCCCTCCCCCGGCGAACGCATTCTGAAGCCCTTCCTCGTCCTATTTACGTTAGTTGCTGCGTTGGCGGTGATTGTGGTTGTTGTGCTGGTGGCGGGGAATAACCTCGGCGGCGCGATACCGCCTACCCCTTCAGATTCCGCGATGGCAACAGGCACAGCGCAAAACAGCGCCCTGCCCGCCATTATGGAGCCGAGCGATACGCCAACCGCCACCCCAACGGATACCCTGACACCGACAGATACGCCGACGCCGTCGGATACGCCAACGCCGACCGATACTTATACACCAACCAATACACCAACGGCGACGAATACATTCACGCCGACATATACACCGACCAATACTTACACACCGACTATTACACTGACGCCCTCCAATACACCAACTCCAACGGAGACATTCACGCCAACGCCTTCATCTACCCCCATTATTTTGCCAGAAGGCGAGTTAGTGACTGTACTCTACAATGAGCAGGCGCTGGTCTTCCGCAACGATAGCAGTAAGCATCTGGACATCAGCAACCTGCGCTTTACACAGGGCAACTTGACATTTGGCCAGCAAGACCTTGTGGATACTGTGCTTGAACCGCAGGAATGCGTCATCATCGTTTTGCAGCGCCCCGGCGTGAGCGTTCCCACAGATTGGGAATGCGATAACGCCCAATCGACCCAATACACACGCCAGCAAGCTGCTGATTTGTTCTGGCGCAATATTGGGAATGGCGACAGCTTCACTGTGTACTGGGATGAGGCCGTTGTCACCACTTGCGAAACGGTAGAACGTGGCGGTTCTGGGGAGTGCTTGGTTGGCTGGCCTGCGGTAACATCGCCCTAACCTAACGCGACAACTACGCACTGCCGCCGCATCTCTGACTGTCAAAAAAGTTATGCTACAATGCGAAGCATGGAAAAACGGCACCACACCCGCGCACTTTTATTTATCTGCTGGATGGCTTTTGTTCTGATAGCTTGCAACTTGGGTACATCAGAAGAACAGCCCATTCTTGAAGCACGCCCCAGCCCAACCCCTGCGCCGACAATCGGCTATTCGCCCTTAGGGCCAGCTGAGTTGCCGGGGCAAGCGGCAGCGGTCTCCAATTTGCGGGGGGCAGAGCTTTTGAACCTGCTCAACGAGGTGGAGACAGACCGTCTCATCGCCCATATTGGCACATTACAGAGCTTCCATACCCGCCATGTTAATTCGCCTAAGGACAATGGTTCACGCGGCATTGGGGCGGCACAGCGCTATATCGAAAGCCAATTTGAGCAGATACAGAATGAATCACAGGGCGCACTACAGTATTTCACCCACCCCTTCGAATTGGTCTATAACGGCGAAACAACGTTACAGCATAATGTCGTGGCGACTATCACCGGCACCGAGCCTAATGCAGGCGTTATCCTGTTGGGCGCGCATTATGATAGTGTGTACCTCAACCTTGACGATGCCGAAGCCTTTGCACCGGGCGCGGATGATAACGGTTCTGGTGTCGCCATTTTGATTGAGCTAGCGCGCATTTTGAGCAAGCGCCCGCATCGCATGACTATTATGTTTGTGGCCTTTTCTGCGGAAGAAGTGGGGCGCGTTGGTAGCCGCCGCTTTGTTGAAGAATATATCAAGCGGCTGAATATCCCGCTGGTGGCGATGTTCAATCTGGATACGCTGGGCAGCAATAATGACAAACAGGGCAACGTGCAAGATAACTTGATACGTGTCTTTAGCGCTGGGCCAGATAATTCCCCCTCTCGCCAACTGGCGCGGATGGTGAACTTCATGGCGTTCAACTATGGGCCGGGCACAGACCTCGTGATTTATGAAGAGATTGACCGCGAGGGGCGCTATGGCGACCATGAATCATTCAGCGAATCGGGATATGCCGCTATCCGCTTCATTGAATCGCTAGAAGAGCATGTGAATGGCGACCCGGAAGACATTGTGCAAGATATTGAGCCGGCTTATTTAGCACAAAATGCTAAAACATTGCTGGCTGTCGTCACCGCGATGGCCGATGGCCCACGCCCGCCGAGAAATATCTCGCTGCGCGATGTTGGCGGAGGCTTGCGGCGCGTCGTCTGGGAGCCTGTGCCGGATGCAGTGAGCTATGTCATTGCGTTGCGGTCTCCGGGGTCAACAATATTCAACCAACAGTTTGAAGTAACTGATAACTTCGTCGATTGGGATGGATTTAACTCGGCGCGGTTCGTCAGCTTTGCTGTGGCGGCCAAAGATGCAAATGGCCTGATTGGACCGCTTTCCGCCGAATACACCATTCCATAGGGCGATGTTTTGCCCCTCGCCGCGCCTGATGAGCTTTGCTACAATCGCCCGCAATGTTTCAGCAGCGGTAAAGTTGCCATGAGCGAGCATGATACCGAACAACCCACCACGCCACCCGAAGCCGTTGAGCCTATTGAGCCACAGGAAGCGGAGCGCATTTTGCAGCAGGCCATCCGCGAGCACTTGGGCGATGATTGGGACGACGAAGAAACGGGCTGGCGGCTTGTGAGCAGCCATGCCTATATGGCGCGGTTGACGCGCGGGCGGCGCAATATCGATTTTTACGTCGATTTGCTGGGCGAGGTGACAGTCGAGGAGAAAGAGATTTCTCCGGCACAAGAGACGGGGCGTCTGTTCGCCTGGATGCTACTTTTAGGCTCGTTGCTGGTAGCGCTGGTTCTGGCACGCATTGCCGGTCTGCTATAATCCCCCTTTTTTCGAGGCCAAAACCCATTATGACAGCAAACTCTCATACGCATATTACCCTTCGTACAGCAACAGAGGCGGACATCCCGCGCATCACTGAGTTCATCCGACCATTTGTCGAGGAAGGGCGTCTGTTGCCGCGCACATTTAATGAGCTGGAAGAGCTGCTCAACAACTTCTATCTGGCAGAGATAGAGGGGGAAATTGTTGGCTGTGCGGCACTAGAGGTGTATTCGCCCAAACTGGCGGAAATACGCTCGTTGGCGGTCGCCTCTCATGTGCGCGGTAGTGGTATCGGGCGGCTATTGGTGGATGCTTGCTTACAGGAAGCGCGCCGCCGTAACATCCTTGAGGTGATGGTTGTCACTTCAGAAGATGGCTTCTTCTTGCGGATGGGGTTTGATTTTACCTTACCGGGAGAGAAAAAAGCCCTTTTTTTTCAGACACGCGATAATCCCGACACCTGAAGGCTAACCCTATGACGACCACGCCGACACCGCCCACATGGCAAAAGTATGTCAGCCGTATCTTAAACGCGCTCTATATAGGGTTAGAAATTTACGGCTTCTATTTATCATTGCTGCTCATTCTGTGGCTGCTGACAGGCGAAAGCGGCTGGCCAACAAAAAACCTTGTCAGCGTGCTGCCAGGTGTATTGTTGCCGACGGTTTATATGTTTGTCCCCTTATTGTTGTTGCGGCGCTGGCGCACATTAGCGATGCACATAGTGCCGCTGGTGGCATTTGTCGCCCTATATGGCGGGCAGTTCATCCCCAAAAGCGCCCCCGATGTGCCTGATGG
>DAOTWU010000217.1:0-9403 GCA_034435735.1 Anaerolineae bacterium
TATTTCGTCGGGTTGCTAGGTTGGGCACAAGTAGAAAATGGCAACACTGAAGACGGGGAATACCTCGTGCGGCGTGCGATGGATATTGCAGCACAATTAGATGACCATCGTCATGAGCGCTTTTGGCGGCGATTGTTGGGGCAATGGGCACTGGCAAAGCGGCAGTACAGCGAGGGGATTGAGCATTTCCGCCGTGCTATCGAGCTGTATCCAGAACGGCTTCAACAGTCACAAGATTTTATCCAAGTATTATGTAGAGCAGCATTCGCTGCTATTTACAATGGCGAACTCATTCAGGCAAAAACATATGCAGCACAAGCGCAAAATTTGGCAGAACAAGCCAACAATAGCCATCTAAAGCACATCGCCCAAGGATTAACCGGTATGGTGCTGCGGCGTGAAGGCGAAATAACTGAAGCCCTGCCCCTTTTGCAAACCTGTTTTGAATACTTGTTACAGGATAGAGCAGACGATACGCTTTTATCCCCTATAGAAGTGAGCCGCGAATTAGCCACTGTATACCAACATCAGGGCGACCACCAACAAGCTGAAGCAATATACCAACAAGCATTAGCATTGGCAGAAGAAAAGCAAGATAAACTCGCTCAAGCGCATATTTACCGGGATAGAGGTCTACTCTACCGTCATATGGGGCGTTTAGAAGAAGCACTCACTTCGTGGGGTAAAGCATTAGCCATCTTTGATGCTGAAGAGCAAACATCGCAAGCAGCGCGCTTAAATTGTGATATTGGGCAAATTTACTTTGAGCAAGGCGACGGGCGAAGAGCCATCCGCCATTATGAGCGGGCGTTAATGCTCATCAACAGCATTGATGACGATGCAACACGCGGGATTGTTCTGGCTAATGCAGCCATTGTATATGCAGAGCGTGGTGATACTGATTCTGCAGAGGCATTTTTCAAAGAAGCAATTGCGCTCGCTCAAAACACAGAAGACAGCGCCGCTGAAGCGGTGCGCCGTGGCAATTATGGGCACTTCTTAATTCAGATAAAGCGCTATAGTGAAGCTAAACAAGCATTGGAGCACGCCCGTGAATTAAGCACACAAGCAGGGGAAAAACTGCATTATGCCATTCACACCCTGAATTTAGGCTATCTATATGCCGCACAGAAAAACTATGAACAGGCTATCAACTCCTACCAAGAAGCATTAGAGATACTGAAAACGCTGTCTTCTTCCACATGGTTGTGTCTCGGTCATACCTATTTAGCCCGTGTACTTATCGCCAGTGGTCAAATGGAACAAGCCGACAGCTTGCTCTCACTCGCCGAACAACAAAGCCCAGAAGAGATACCAGCACTGGTTGATATTGAAAGGCGCTTTGTGCGGAGTATGTGGTTATACGATCAAGGGGAATTGGAGGCGGCTAAAACCCAGCTAGAACAGGCAATTGCAAAAGCACAGCAGGGTAAATTTGTACGCCTACAAAAAGAGATAGAAAGCTGGCTTGAACAAATAGGTTCAACAAAACCGTAGATGCAAAAACCCCTCATAGGCAACCTGAGGGGATTTTGCTTTAAGGAGAGTAGCTACTGCGCGGAGCTATTCCGGTTGGGCATATTTTAGAAGACCGATGACATTGCCATTGTTATCAGAGAAATGCGCCATACGGCCTACAGTTGGCACATCAGAAGGCTCGGAAACGGACTTTGCGCCATTTTCAATGGCCTTTTTCCAGATGGCGTCTACATCATCAACGTGAATATAGGCGATTGCCATTGGGCCTGATTCACCAAGCTCAGAAACACCACCAGTCACAGCATTCTCATCTTTGCTGGTCATAATCATGCCATAATGCATCTCTGGAATATGGTTCACTTCCCAGCTAAATACTGCGGCATACCAATCCAGTAATTTGGCGATGTCCTTTGCACGAAACTCAATATGTGTGATGAAGTTAGCATATTGCTTTTGCTGGGGTGGCAGGGCTTCATTGGATTCAAACTGAATAATGCCAAAACAATTACCTTCCGGATCGGCAAGGATAGCAAAAGTTCCCAGCCCTTCCATAGCAACGGGCTCAACAATTACCTTACCGCCAGTGTCTTTCACTTTAGCTAGTGTGTCCTTGTAGTTATCTACACGCACATAGCTGATAGTGCCGTGATAGTTATCATTACTATAGAAGCCCCCACCGGTGCGGCCATCGGAAAAAGTGGCATAGTTCATTTCAGGCATATAATTGGTGTCCCAGCCGAAAAGTTCACCATACCATTTCATAGCTTGTTGCACGTCTTTCGCCTGAAATTCAGTGTGTACAAAAAGATTGCCCATTCTAAAGACCTTTCACAAATTGGAGATGCCAAGCAATACAGTTGAAAATCCATTCTTGATACTTCAGTTTTTGTACTGAACATATGTACTATATAACATATGTTCTAAAAAGTCAAGTTTTACAGTCTTCCCTTGAACAAAACTCATGAAACACTTATCTTGCATAATGCCGAAAGGAGATAACAAAGCGATGAGCACATTTTGGTTTGTCACTGCCCCGCTTTATAGCCATACGGATTGGGGCGGGTTACTCAGTACAGCAAAGGTGTTACAGGCGAAAGGGCATCAAGTTTTATGGGTAAGCGGACACCCATTGACTCAACATATAAAAGATGCCGGGCTAGACTTCGCCCCAATTCCTCAAACTGGCTGGTTATGGCCACCGCCACCAAAACCAGATTTAAGCCAAATAGCCCCACAAGAAGCGGTTATGCTACGTTATCGCCGCGCGTTGGATACATGGCTTAGTGAAGATTTGGTTGGGCAGGCAGTTGAGGCCTTACTGACGTTAGCTGAAGATATTGGACGCCCCGATGCAATGGTTATTGATCCATTTCTCACAGCGGCAGCTATTGCGGCGGAAAAGCTGGATGTGCCGCTGATTGTTGGCGGATGGCCAGCACAAGCAGATTTGAATGAAGAGGCCATGTTTCCTGTCCAGAAAGAACTGGGAAGGGAGAGCCAGCAGCGCATTGCGCGACTTTGCGCACATTTTGGCGTTCAAGGGGTGAATTTTAGCGGCGGGGTAACCCCTTCTATCCGCAGTCCGCTATTGCATGTCTGTTATTTTACGCGAGGCTGGTATCGCTCTGAAATGACCACTCTTTTAGAACAAAATGTTTTCGTTGGTGGTAAGGCGCAAATCCCTAAGGATGCTCCACCCCATTGGCTACAAGATATACCTCATGATTGGCCATTGGCCTTGATTACATTGGGTACAGTTTTCACTGGCGATTTAGGTTTTTTCAGTTGGGCAGCGCAATCAGCCTATAGAGAAGGTCTTGTCCCCATCGTTGTTCTTGGGCGCAACCCCATTGCACCAGAACAAAAAGCAGAGCTTAAACGCGCCCTACCCCCACATACCCGCTTACTAAGTTGGGCACCATTTGACCACGTTTTGCCGCGGGCAGCCATTATGATTCACCATGGTGGCATGGGAACTACACATCGCGCTGTGGTGCATGGGCGTGTACAAATTGCTGTCCCTCACGCCGCTGACCAGCGGGTACAAGCGCGACGCATTGCCATGGCTAAAGTTGGCCTTAATCTGAGCGCACAGGATGTCCAACAAGGGAAAATACGTGAGGGTATTCACGCCCTGCTGCACGATAAGCGCACTATCGCCCGTGCGCAAAAATTAGCGGAAGACATGGCGGCACTAGGCGGGCCAGAACGCGCAGCAGAAGAAATCCTCAAAGTGATTTAGATGCTATAACGCTTGATTGTTGCTAGCACTTCGCTATGAAAATCTGCCAGTTGCTCGCTAACGCCCGACAATTCTAAGCGGCAGTATAGCGCGCGCAAGAAGTGTTTTACATTATGGGCAGTAGCATGCACGGCAAAATCAAACCGTATATCGTTCTCATGGGCGTTTTGCCACGCGTTAAAACGCCCTAGCCACTCACCAAAGTTCAGTTCTGGCAGCAAATCGCGGCGCACCACCTCGATAACGACCAGCGCTAAGCGGTCATCTTCATCAAAGTGAAAAATCACAGGCGCTTCCAGCAACAGGCGATCAGCAATAGCATCGAGGATGCGCAACAAATCTACTTCAGACAATATCGGGCAACGTGCTAAAAACCGTAACAAATCGGCAACGTGGGCCACAGGTGCAGCGAGGCCTTTCCCCACTACATAGCCACGCAAATCAATTTCGCGCATCCAATAATCTAATGCGCCATCCAGAATGGCGGCTAGCTCTCCCTCATCCAAAAATGGCGCACGGTTATGGCGAAAAACAATCAACGACAATACCAGCGCACTATAAGAGCGTAAAAACACACTATCCGTATTTTGCTCGCCTAACCCCAAAGTGAGATTGGCTAGTAAATGGTTCATCATGTCACGCAAGTCTTGCGGGCTATAGAGGCCATCACGCACAATCCAACGTGCGAGGATGTTATAAGCAAAACGGTCTCGGAGTTCCTCATCGGGAGATGCTAAATACTCAAGCAGTTCATTCGTGAGGCTCACTGCATCATGACCAGCGGGAAAAGCATAATTATTGACAATAATGGCTTGCCAGAAATCGCGCTCCACAGCTATTCCCCTTTATGGGCAAAAAGGCCAATATAACGTTCAGTAAATGTCGCATAGGGTGAGCCAGCATAACGTGGCTTCAACCAACCCCGTACCATCGTGGGCATTTGCAATAACATGACTTGCAAACGGGTTATCGTTTGGGCATCATGATTAAGAACTTGCGCAGCAGAAAGCAATTCTTTGCGACCGGTAAATATAGCCGTTTCTATGACTTCTAATCCCACATCCTGAAATAGGCCGCGCCATTGATATTCTGCTAGCCCAAACTTGTGTGATGAATTCAACAAACGCCGAAAAGCTCTCACATAACGGGCAGCGCGTTTGTCTTCTGGCAATAGGGTATCCACAAGGATAAAAGCACCGCCAACTTTTAGCCGCGCTATGCACGTCTGTAATGCAGAGAAGTGGTCGCTGACAACATCACCCGCCTTATACCAAAGCACACAATCAAACACCTCAGTTGTAGTTACAGGTGTTTCAGGTATTTGGGTATATGACGGCACTTTAAGCTCAGCCGAAAGCGCTTGCCCATGTGCGCTATAAATAAGCAAACGATCAATTTGCTGTGTCGAGAGCCAAATTTGTAATTGTTTAAGGGCTTCGGCTTGTAAACCCATCATCACCTAACTACACTTCACAGACCTATCACAAACCGCCATTATAACGCACAGCGAATAGCATTTCGAATTTTAGAGAGGCCCAACAATGCAGCTTAAAGCGGAACAGGTCAAACAAGCAGCTATCGAATTAGGGTTTAATATCGTTGGTGTTGTGCGTGCCGAACCATCCCCCACCCTCGAAGCTTATAAGCAATGGATTGCTGCGGGGATGCACGGTGCTATGGGCTATATGGCCAGACCTGACCGCATTATTCGGCGAGAGAATTTGCAAAACATCCTGCCCGACGCACAATCCATGATTGTAGTAGGTCTGGATTATACTGCTGCCAAGCACCTCTTCCCACCAGAGGTATTAGAAGACCCGTCGCGCGGGCGTATTGCGGCTTATGCATGGGGGCAAGATTACCATGACGTTATGACGCCCAAACTCATTTCATTAGCGCAACAGCTAGGTGATAGAGATTATAAGTTATATGTAGATACTGGGGCAGTTCTAGAACGCAGTCATGGACAACAAGCGGGGTTTGGATTCACTGGCAAAAATACCATGTTAATTCGTCCACGTCGTGGCAGTTATTTCTTCCTTGGTGAGATTATCACCGCCGCCACTTTCGACACATATGACACACCTCATAAAGCGTATATGTGTGGTACATGTACCCGCTGCTTGGAAGCTTGCCCGACAAAAGCATTTCCAACCCCTTATATCTTAGATGCACGGCGGTGCATTAGCTATCACACCATCGAAAATAAGGGATGGGTAGATAGAGCCTTGCGCCCATACTTCGGCAATTGGGTATTCGGGTGCGATATTTGTCAAGATGTATGCCCGTTTCAGCGATTTGCCCCGAAGCAAGCACCATTACCCCAAGAAACGCCATCACTAGAACGATTTGCGCCCGCTATCACCGATTTGCTAGCATTGGATAACGAAACATTCGCAGCATGGTATAAAGGCACTCCCATCTATCGCATAAAAAGAGAGCGCATGGTGCGCAATGCCTGCATTGCCGCGGGCAATTGGGGCGATGAACGCGCTATCCCCTACCTCATTCAATTGCTTTACGATGCCTCGCCACTCATCAGGGGGCATGCTGCATGGGGGTTGTGGCAAATCATGAGATATGGTGCGGTGAAACTACTCACACGCCTCTATGACCGTGAAACAGATGAAACCGTACGAGAGGAGATAGAAGCACTGGTGGGATAAAAAGATGGCATTAGGTGGCATGACACATGACTTCATGTCAATGCTACACTGCTAGTGTTAGGGTACAAGCAAAGAGGTATTGCGTGATAGATAAAATCAAACGTCGCTTGGATTACCCGCGCCAATTCTGGGTGCTTTTTGGTGGGGTATTCCTCAACCGTATCAGCGCCAGCATGCTCTGGCCATTTTTGACAATTTACATGGTGCAGCAATTAGATGTGCCGCTGGCAACAGCCACCTTGTTGCTGAGTGTCAGCGCCGCAACGAGCCTCATCGCCACAACCATTGTAGGCAGCGCTATGGATCGCTTGGGGCGTAAGCGGCTCATGGTCTTCAGTCTAGTTACCGCAACAATCGTATTTGCTGGCATGGCAGAAGCGAAAACGCTGGCACTATGGGCGATATTGGTGGCTATCCATGGTGCAGTGACACCGATATTCAGTATCGGCGTCAATACCATGACAGCTGACATAGTAGAATCAAAGCATCGTGCGCCAGCTTATGCCCTTATCCGAATGGCATCTAATGCAGGCGTGGCGATTGGCCCTGTCATCGGCGCTATTTTAGCAACCCGTTCATTTGCCCTCATGTTTTACATCACTGGTGCAGCGCATCTCATCTTAGCGATTTTCGTCGCACTGATTCTTATGGAAACATTGCCTCAAAATCAATCAGATGTTAACACCGCACAACCACAACCAATGGGCTACGGCTTCATTCTCAAAGACCGTCTATTCTTAGGGTTTGTGGTGGCCTATCTGTTCATTTCAATGGCCTACACACAAGTTTTCTCATTAATGCCACTCTATACAGCAGAAAACTTTGGCTTACAAGAGCATGAATACAGCCTATTTTTGACTGTCAACGCCACCATGGTCGTCTTCATGCAATATGGCATCACCCGCATCACCATGCGATATAACGATTTCGCCATGATAGCGTTGGGGGCTGCCCTTTACATGATCGGCACTATCAGTGTTGGACTAGGCTCCACCTTAACGCATTTCATCATCAGCATGGTTATCGTGACATTGGGAGAACTGGTGCTTACCCCAACCGCAACCACATTCATCGCAGAACGGGCACCTGTCCAGATGAGAGCACGGTACATGAGCGTTTTGAGCATCAGTTATCCAGTGGCCGCAGGGATTGGGCCTGTCATTGGCGGTTATCTCAATGACACCATCGCCCCAGCAGCCATCTGGTATGGTGCGGGCATGATGGCTGCTATTGGAATGATTAGCTTTATTGCGATGGGCTGGTATCTAGAGCGGAAAAAGCGCTATAACAGCGCAGTAGCCTATGACATTTAACTCGATTTAGTGTGGCATTTGTCTATTTAAGTTGAGGGGAAATCATGCTATAATATACCCCGCAGGGTATAAGGAGGTTAAACCCATGGAAAAGAAGACATTTAAAGTACCCAATATTGGTTGCGATGGTTGCGTTCGTACCATCAAAACAGAACTTAGCGAACTGCAAGGCGTGCAGCGTGTTGAAGGTGAAGCAAACAGCAAAACCGTAACTGTAGAGTACAATGAACCGGCAACATGGGAACAAATCGTCTCAAAGTTGACTGAGATTGACTACGCGCCGGAAAACGCCTAAACCACTTTTTCCACTAGAAAACCCCGCCGCAATCGACGGGGTTTTGTATTTTTACAACGCATCAAGTTCTTGTTTAAGTTGCGCTTCAGGGATAACACCAAAACCACGATATACTTCTTCCCCATCCACGTTAAATATCACAACCGAAGGGTGTCCAGGTAAATTTAATTCACGAAATGCTTCAGCCCCTTCGGCATTAGCATTCAAACGCACGAACTGCACCCGTTCGCTATACTGCTCTTCAAGCCCATCCACGATAGGCATCATTTGCGTTCAAGGGATTCACCCATCAGTGTAGAAGAAGACAAAAGTGGGTTTGTCTTCTGCCAAAGGCAGCGCCGATTGAGGGGCGTTCTCACCAACTGTAGAACATGCAGCCACCCCAAGCAATGCGGCAATCATCGCCCATAACAACATCCAATAGCGCAACGTTCAGCCTCCCTAAAAATTATGGGGCGAGTTTTACCCCGCCCCATAGATTATGCTAACTCACTGGCGAAGATACAGGTTGTGGCGAACCTGTTTGCGGTTTAGGCACAGCCGCATCTTCAATACGTGCATTCCGTAGCCGCAAGCTATTGCTCACGACAAAGATGGACGAGAAGGCCATCGCACCAGCCGCCAACGCAGGCACAAGCAAGCCCAGCATGGCAACTGGAATGAGTATCGTATTATAGAAGAATGCCCAGAAGAGGTTTTGATAAATCGTGCGCATGGTAGCACGACTGAGACGAAGCCCACGCACAACACCGGATAAATCGCCGCTCATCAGCGTCAGGTCAGCGGCCTCCATAGCGATGTCTGTGCCAGTACCAATGGCAACGCCTAAATCTGCTTGAGCAAGCGCTGGGGCGTCATTAATGCCATCGCCAACCATCGCCACACGTTTACCTTCAGCTTGGAGCTGCTTGACAACATCGGCTTTTTCACCGGGCAACACCTCTGCAAAGACGCGCTCGATACCAACTTCACGAGCAATGGCTTCGGCAGTCGCTGTATTATCACCAGTCACCATGGTGACTTCCAAACCAGCGTGTTTCATAGCGGCAATCGCTTCGGCAGCACCGACTTTCACAGTATCGGCAATACCGATAACACCTGCAAGCGCCCCATCTACTGCGAGCGCAATCGCAGTGCGAGCATTGGATTGCAAACGTTCGATAGCATCTTGTAACGACGCTGAATCAATGTTTTGCTCTTTGATGAAACGTGGGCTACCAATGAGCACTTCACGCCCATCAACCTGCGCTTTTACGCCTCTGCCGGCAATACTATCAAAAGCCTGTGGTTGAGGCACGTTGAGTCCCGCTCCCTGAGCAGCTTGGACAACGGCCAAGGCTAACGGGTGCTCACTACCACGCTCTGCACCTGCCGCAAATAACAGCACATCTTCACGCTTATAACCATC
>DAOTWU010000218.1:0-7185 GCA_034435735.1 Anaerolineae bacterium
GCATAACGGCGTAATGGTTTTAACACCACCCAAGCCAGTACACGGCGCAATATGATGACGGCGACAAGCGCCAATAATAGCAAGATAAGGCCACTGATGGCATCTTGTGCCCATTGGGGTAAATCGGCTAATAACGGTAATTGTTGTAATAAATCTCTCATATAGCGCCCTCCTGTTGCTCATAGAATATATTGATTGTGCCAAAGTGGTGGGTAGGGCGCAAGAGAAATCTAAATATTAAGATTGCGAAAACGGGGCAATTTCCCTTGCGCGATAAGATAAAAGCGGGTATAGTTTTGGCAGGGCATATGCCCACCACGAACCAAACACCCCCCGCAGTCAGGCAGTAGCAACAATTGAGTCTGCGCTCCTGAATGTCTAAAGTGAATGGACGTGGGAGTGGTTTTTTTGTAGTTTTTAGGAGTTACTCCAACATGTCTGAACGTAGTCGCGGCACTGTAAAGTGGTTTAATGCCGAAAAAGGCTATGGGTTTATCCGTCGTGATGAGGGTGGCGCGGATGTTTTCGTCCACTACTCAGCCATTCAGGGGTCCGGTTATCGTTCCTTAGAAGAGGGCGAGCCGGTGGAATTTGATGTGACCGAAGGTGTAAAGGGTCAACAGGCCGCGAACGTTGTCCGTTTGAACCAAGCATAAGCACGCTTCGTTACAAAACAAACCTGAAATCTGATAAGCCGTCCCTATGGGCGGCTTCTTTTATTATCAGTAATCTTGCTGATAACTCTTTTTTAAGCAAAATGGAAATTGCCCCTATACAAATCTGTAAAATGCTGTATAGTGCTCTATAGGGCATTTGCCCACCACGAACCAAACATCTTCATCCAGTCAGGCCCGTAGCAACTGCAACTACAATTGAAGCTGCTCCCTGAATGTCACAGATTGAATGGACGTGTGATTAATTTTACCTTTCTAGGAGTTTCTTCATGTCAGAACGTAGTCGCGGTACCGTAAAATGGTTTAATGCTGATAAAGGTTATGGCTTTATTCATAACGATGCGGCCAATGCCGACATTTTCGTCCACTATTCAGCAATTCAAGGTAACGGCTATCGCTCATTAGAAGAGGGCGAAGCAGTCCAGTTTGATATAACCGTTGGTGCCAAGGGACAACAAGCTTCAAACGTTACTCGTTTGAACGACAACTAGCCCGACTGGTATAAACCAGACCACTACAAGCCATCCCATCGCTGGGGTGGCTTTTTTCATGTATATGGCACTATTCGATAATGTTGACCATCTAAAAAAGCAATTTTAGGGAAAATGAAAACTCGCCCTATACAAACGCCCAAAGTAGTATATACTCCACTGTGGACATATAGTCCAGCACGAAACCAAACACCTCTTCAGTCAGGCCCGTAGCAACACAACACATTGTAAGCTGCACCCCTGAATGTCTCCGAGTTGGATGGACGTGAGATTATTCTTGTATGTTTCAGGAGTTACTTCCAAATGTCAGAACGTCAAAACGGCACAGTTAAATGGTTTAATGCCGAAAAAGGCTATGGGTTTATTCACCGCGATGAGGGTGGCGCAGATATTTTCGTCCACTACTCCGCCATTCAGGGCAACGGTTACCGCTCTTTAGAAGAAGGCGAAGCGGTACAGTTCGATGTGACTGAAGGGCCGAAGGGTCAACAAGCGGCTAACGTAGTACGTGTGAGCCAACAGTAAAACGGCTTTTAAGCCTATAAATCTGAATTCTACGAAGTCGTCCATTTGGGCGGCTTCTTTTTCTTCCCCCACCCTTTTTGATAAATAATCATAACAATGTCCATAACCTATTATTGGTCATGTGCGCCGTCGTGCCGTATAATGCAAGCGGCATGATTTGCACATTGGATGGCACATGGACGATTTAATCGGCAAGACGATTGGTGGCTATGAAATTTTAACGCTCATCGGCCAAGGCGGGATGGCGTCCGTATATCGCGCCCGTCAAATATCTATGAACCGCGATGTAGCGATTAAAGTTTTGCCGCAACAGTTCCTCAATGACGATACTTATTTGCAGCGCTTTGAGCGTGAAGTAGAGATTGTTGCCCAACTAGAACATCGCAACATTGTTCCTGTTTATGATTATGGCGAATATCTCGGCCAGCCCTATATTGTAATGCGTTATCTGCCGGCGGGGTCGGTAGATGACCTGATTAATCGCGGACCATTGCCTTTAACGCAGATTGTCGACATCGTGCGGCAGATTGCTGCGGGACTAGATTATGCCCACCGCAAGGGCGTTTTACACCGTGACCTGAAACCGAGCAATATATTGCTAGATGAAGCGGGTGGTGTGTTCATCACCGATTTTGGCATTGCGCGCATCGTTGGCGAGCAAGGGCCAGGCATCACCACGCAGGGCGTCGTCGGCACACCTAGCTACATGAGCCCGGAGCAGGCACAGGCACATGATATAGATGGGCGCAGCGATGTCTATGCCTTGGGCGTGATGATATTTGAGATGGCGACAGGCCGCCGCCCCTTTGAAGCAGATACGCCCTATGGTGTCGCGGTTAAGCAGGTGACGCAAAAACCGCCCGAACCCCGTTCCTTGAACCCAAGCATTCCCGTTGCTGTAGAGCGGGTTATCCTCAAGGCGCTAGAAAAAGACCGCAACCATCGCTATCAGACAGCGACAGAATTAGCAGAAGCGCTGGAACATGCCGTCGAGAATGGCGATAAACACGACACCCAGCCACGCTTACAAACCCCACCAATTCCGACGCAAGTGCCGCCACCTGTGACGCCCGCCCCTGCGCCGTCCTATACACAGCCGCCCGTCAGTAGCCAGCGCGGGCAAGCTGTACGTCCGCCATCATCGCGCCTCAGCCGCCGCATCCCACGGCGCAAATCTGGCGGGGCGATGACTAGCGTCATCATCGGGGTTCTTATTGGTTGCGGGTTGCTCTCTGTGGTGATTATTGGGGCGTTAATCATGGTGAGCAACTTGCTAAACAATAGCGATACTACCCCAGAAGCGGGCGTTTCATCGAATACAGGTTTGCCTGCCCCGCTCGATGAAACCAGCGAGGCCGCGCGGGAAACATTAGTTGCCTCTGGCACTTTGCCGCCATTAGATACGACACCAACCAAAATTTTAGGCTCTATCTTGACGCCTATCAGCAGCACAAATATCGCGCCTGTTGGCGAAGCGGCAACGGCGACGCGCGTGCCAGCGCTGAACGACGTTGGCGGGGAACTGATTTATTTTGACCAGCGCGGCGGCAGTTTTGAGATTGTGCGGTTAAATTTGGAAACAGGCATCGAAACCCAACTCACACAGGATAGTTCAACGAACTCTTATCCCCAAGCTTCGCCAGATGGCCGTTGGGTGGTCTTCCAATCTAACCGTGACGGCGATTTTGAAATTTACCGGGTAAACCTCTTCGGTGGCGAGTTACAACAACTCACCGATAATGACTATAGAGACCGCTTGCCAACATGGAGTCCTGATGGCGAATGGATTTACTATTCGTCAGATACGCGGGGCGATGAGATGTATGACCTGATGCGTATGCGGCCAGATGGCAGCGATAAAGAAGTAATTTTTAGCAATAACCAACGCAACAGCCATGTGCGCATCAGCCCTGATGGCCGCACAGCAGTCTTCACCACTGGCAGCAGCGCCAACAACGACAAAACTTGGGAAGTGGTGTTGCTGGATTTAGAAAGCCGAACCTTGCAGCGTCTGACAAATAATAACTATCGAGACGCTTCGCCTTCGTTTAGCCCCGATGGTACGCAAATTTTGTATAGCACACGCGGTGACGGCGGGGCAGCAATTGCGTTGATGAATGTCGATGGCAGCGATAGCCGCATTATCTATGATAGCCCCGGCTTCGAATGGTCAGCATCATTCAGCCCAGATGGGCGATTTATCGTCTTTAACTCTGATGAGACGGGCGATGCCCAGCTTTATCTGATGACTGTAGACGGGGAAAATGTCCAACAATTGACCGAAAACGGCGGGGCTTATGCCTCGTGGATACCGGGGCGATGAGCGCACTTCCCCACCGCCCCGATATTGGTCACTACAAACTGAGGATATAGGCGATAAGGTCGGCAATTTGTTGCGGACTGAGCTTATCGCCATAAGGATACATGGCGTTACCATAACCTTCTACCACATGGCGACCGGGGTCTACTATGGAATAAAAGGCGTAGGTGCGCGCATCTTGCCCTTCGACACGTGTTGAAGCGATTGCGCCAAAGCCATCCAACGTTGGTACGCGCGCCTCTTCATCAGATGGGCGGTGGCAACTGCTACAGGGTGGCGCGCCATTGATAGATTCATTGAAGAGGACGGCGCCCCGTTCGGCATCGCCTGCTGGCAACTGGTCTAACGTGAGTAAATTCGTGCTGCCACAGGCACTCAATAAGACGGCGAGACAGAGAAGCACAACGTACAAGACTGCTCGCATGGTCACTCCAATCGTTATTAGCCCGCCTTTGTCAGGATAATCGGGCTATCGCCATTAATCACAATGGTATGTTCATACTGGGCGGCTAAAGCCCCGTCACTGGTCTTCAGCGTCCAACCATCATCCGCCGTGAATATTTGCCCTTTGCCTGTCGTGAGGAATGGTTCAATCGTGACGACGAGGCCATCGGTGAAGCGCTCATTCGCCCGCTTGGTGTAGTAGTTGGGCACGGATGGCTTTTCGTGTAAGCGCCGACCAATACCATGCCCCGGTAAATCCCGAATAACGGTGTAGCCATATTTACGGGCGATTTTCTCCACTGTTTTGCCAACGGTGTTAATACGTGCGCCGGCCACAGCCGCTTTTATCGCCTCATCACGGGCGAAGCGCGTCGCAGCTAACAGGCGTTGGGCTTCATCAGAAACTTGTCCAACAGGGAAACTGGCGCCGTTATCTGCATAATATCCTTCTAGCTCTGCAGAAACGTCAATGTTGATAATATCGCCCTCGCGAATCACGCGCTCTCCAGGGATGCCATGGGCGGCTTCATCGTTCAAGCTGATGCACGTATAACCAGGATAGCGATAGGTGAGGATGGGAGCGCTACGCGCGCCATGACGCTGGAGGAAAGCCGCACCTAAATCATCGAGTTGTTTGGTTGTCATGCCGGGTTCAACTTTTTCGGCCATGTAATGTAGGCACTCGGCGACGATTTTTCCGATACGCAACAGTGCCTTTAAGTCCACTTCGTTTTCAACGGTCATGTGATTTGTCCTGAATTGTCACTACAGATAGCGGCGTGAACCACAGTTATTATGGATTATAAAGAAAATTGATGAGGCAGGCGAGAGGCTAGGTGACATTATTTTGTGCTGATTTTCAGCATTTTTACAGCTTTTTACAGGCAAACAGGGTAAAATGTTTTAAGATATTGTTATGCACATAATGCAGTAATACTCTTATGACAACGTTGGAAGTTTATCCAAGCCAATCTCATGTATCGCATATGGCAGCAACTGACGACACCTCACCCCGCCATAACCGATGAAGAAGAGCGACAACGGGCGCGTTGGTTGCTGAACATACTCGTTTTAATTATCCCCTTAGATATTATTACATCGTGGCTCATCGCTATCGATGATGATGTTTTAGCATTGGGCCTTA
Source organism: Anaerolineae bacterium (assembly GCA_034435735.1). Lineage (GTDB taxonomy): Bacteria > Chloroflexota > Anaerolineae > Aggregatilineales > Phototrophicaceae > S146-30. Next base: position 5,599 of record DAOTWU010000218.1, read on the forward strand.
TGTTCGGCACTATTGCGTTAGCGCTCTTTCTCATTGCCTATATCATCGCGAGAACACGTCACTACCAATGGGCGGGCTGGTTACTAGTCGGCACAATTAGCATTGTCGCAGCTATCGGCAGCTTAGTTACCCAACCTGTAGATGTCCCCCTACCTTATGTCTTGATTAGCTCCATTCTGGCGCTCACCCTCTTCCCACCTATCTCCGCTATTATCATCATTGCTTGCAATATGGCGCTGACATTGGTTGTTGGCTTCATCGGGCAACTGACATTTGACCGCATGCTCGATGAGATGATTTTAATCATTGTCGTGTCCTTGCTGATGGGGTTGATGGCTCGCTTGCGTTATGAGGATATGCAGCATCTTAGGCAGCAATCTCAAGAATTGTTGGAAAAAGAAAAGACCCAGCTCCAAGCAGAGATAGAGCGTGAGCGGGCGGAATTGTTACATAGCTTTCTCAATAGCTTATCGCATGATTTGAAAACTCCTATTTCCATCATCAAAACCCGCATTTATTTACTGCGCAACAACCCTAAACCAGAGCATCTGGATGTATTGGACGCACAGGCAGACCGCTTAGCCGACCTCATTGAGGATATGTTAACCATGGTGCGGCTAGATAAGCGGGAGAGCTTGACAATGGTGCGCTTGAACCTCGCGCCACTCGTCAACGCAATTCAAGAGCAAACACAATTCTTTCTAGATAAACACGGGCTTCAACGTGATACCACAATTGACCCCGCAGTCTACCAATATGCGATTGTGGCAGATATAAAATATATGAATATGGCGGCGCGCAAATTCTATGAAACACTGGTTTATCTGGTGAAACCCCAAAGCCGTTTAGAATTGCGGTTAAGCATTGAAAAAGATAGGCTGGTGTTTCATATGAAGGGCTGCCTTAAAAACCCGAATATTGATGTCGATCGCCTATTCGGGCGTTTATCCAGGATTGATGAAGAGGCGCGCAACACCAGCGGAGAGACAGGATTGGGGTTGGCCATTGTACAGCGCATTATTCAGTTGCATGGGGGACAAGTGAAAATTCGTAAAGAAGCGCAGGGCGATTATGCGGTTTTCGAGATGTGGTTACCAGCACTGAAGCAAACAGCAAAACTTCAAGCCATCCAAACAGCAGAGACTGTAGAAAGGTGAATTTTCCCAAAAATTTATAAAAAATTCAGCCAACTTAACCTTTATTGATGGTATATTACTGTAACCTTAAGTCAAAATAAGCCATACCTGTCACGGGCTGCAATCATGACCACACATTACTTGACACTCCGTAAGCAGCTTATATTAATTCTTAATCGCCTTATTGCTCCTAGCAACAAGCTAACTACCCCTGTATCGCGCCATCAAGCCAAAGTGCTCGCCCTGATTACCCTACTCGCCCACCCCTTAACACTCATTATTGTGGGATTGCACTACATCATATCGCCGAACCGAACTGCCACCATATGGTTTGGTATTATCAGCATAATATGCTTATTCATCGCTTACTTATTCAGCCGTAGCCGCCACTATTTCGTTGGCGCGTTAATCGTCGTCGTGTCCATAGGCACGTTAGGATGTAGCGGTACGC
>DAOTWU010000219.1:0-4261 GCA_034435735.1 Anaerolineae bacterium
CGGTTGACCTGATCATCATCGATATGAAGGACTAAAAGACTCACAGCTATACCTTTCGTTGGTGCGCAAATAAATGCACCTGCCAGATAGTTTCATAATATAACGAAATATTACCAGCTGGCAAGTATAAACAAGCATACACAAAAGAAATTTTATCAGTTTTTTATACTTTCAAATGTAAAGGAATGTCTAAATTTAGTAGGAAAATTTTGCCTACAACATACATTCACAACAATTGAAATGTTGTTCAGACTATTAAAACAAAAACGACCTCACGAGGAGGCCGCTTGTCTGTGCCAAAATTACAGGTTAAAGGTCATCTAGTTCGCCGTTTTGAAGGCTGATTTCGAACGCGCGTCCGACCAGCAAAATATGCTCGACGAAGACAGCTAGCGCCTCTTCATCTACAGCTTCAAAAAGCGCATCGAGTAAATCTTCTGGTGCGCTATAGAGCACTTCGGTGGCTAAGCAGGACACGGCTTGCTGCACGGAAGGGCGAGAGGCGGGCGGCGCGCCTTCCATTAGGCGGTTAAACCAGCGTTCAATGATGGGGTGAACTTGAGCACAGGCAGACCCGTGACCCAGCTGTTCATTAGCAAGGTCTTCAAATTCTTCCAGCCATTCAGGGCGTTCGCTCTCTGGCTCTTGCCCATGATTAGGCACGCCATCAGCATCAGGTTCAATAGAGGGATTGCTGTGGTCACTCATCTTACAGCTCCTGCACTGTGCGAGACTGATGCACAAAGTGTATGCTGAACCGTAAAGATTGGCAAGACCCACAGCGTGTAAAGTTAAAAAGAGCTATTATGTGAGTTTTGAGCCTGCTACAATGCGACATATTCAGGAATGCGAGGGATGGTTTTGATGAAGCGTAGACGTTTTTTGACAGTGGCGCTGGGCACAGGCATCAGCGGGCTATTTTTGTGGCTGGCCTTCCGCGAGTTACAGCCGGCGCAAGTTTGGGCGAATATCCAACAAGCGCAAGTTGGCTGGCTTGGCATTGGTGCTATTGTTTACTTTGCGGCGGTCACGGTGATTGCACTCCGCTGGCAATTCTTACTACGCACCATTCACCACGTTCCACTAAAACAGCTCACACCGCTCGTCGCTATTGGCTATATGGGCAACAATGTCTACCCCTTCCGCGCGGGAGAGGCCTTACGCATCTTCCTGCTCTACCGTAACCATCGCATTCCCATCGGGCGGGCGACGACAACTGTAGCAGTAGAACGCACTTTTGACGGCGTCGTCATGGTGTCGTTCATCCTTTTCTCGCTATTGTGGATTGATATTCAATCGGAAACAGTGGAGACGATTATCAACATTGCCGCGCCGATATTCTTCACCGCTGTAATCATCTTTCTGGCTTTGGCCGCTCGCCCCCAAATTTTGAAAAAGCTGGCCTATACCATAGCGCGCCCACTGCCCGAAAAATTGGGCGGGATTATCACCAGCATCGCGGATGAAATTCACGAAGGCCTGGCGGGTTTGCGTAGCCCGCTGCATTTAAGCGGCATGATTATCAGCAGCTATACAACTTGGGCAATTGAAGCTAGCGTTTACTGGCTAGTGATGGTCGCTTTCGGGTTCGATGCCCCTTATATCGTGGCGCTGCTGGTGGTGGGCACGGTGAATCTGGCAGGACTGATACCCGCATCGCCTGGGCAAGTTGGGGTGTATGAAGCGGTTGTCAGCGCGGTGATGGTGGCAGCAACTGGGGCAGCGCGAGAGAGCGCTTTGGCCTATGCGCTGGTCGTGCATCTGGTGATTTGGCTGCCGGTCACGCTGGTTGGCTTCTATTTCCTCATACGGCAAGGGCTGGGCTGGTCGGCGATCGCCCACGCACGAGAATTAGAAGCACAAGCGGGCTAATCCTTCAGGGTTTTTGCTTGAAAATTGTGATAGAATGAATTTAAATATCTGATGTTTTTACACCATGTGAAGCTGGTGGGGCTTCAATAAGTATTGGGGATAATCAAATTAGCCCGTCGATACCAACCCGAAGTCACCACATGGCTTTGTAACGCCTGGGCTAATTAGCTGAAATCTATATACTCGGGAGTTACAAAACTGGTGATTAATCAATATCGGGAACGCTTACTAGCATTTTTACTTGCCCACAGCCCCTTTGACGAAACAGAAGCGCGCCATTGGGCACATATCATCTCGTTTTTGCGGCGCACCCCACTCCCCTTTTCCAGAACAACAACCAAAGGCCATATTACCGGTTCGGCCATTTTGATTAACCAAGAAAAAAGCCATATGCTCCTCATCTGGCACGAGAAATTGCAGTGCTGGCTACAACCGGGAGGGCACTGTGAAGCAGATGACCAGACCACAGCGGCTTGTGCCCTGCGTGAACTATTGGAAGAGACAGGGTTAAGCGCTGATGATGTTCAACTCGCCTCTGAACAGCCTTTTGATGTCGACGTTCACCCTATTCCCGCCTTTGGCGATGAAAGCCGCCACCACCATTACGATGTGCGCTACTTATTCACCCTACGAAGTGCAGGGCTGCCAACTATCCACCACAACGGAGAATTGGTTGCGGAGTGGCGTCCACTGACCGATGTGGCCAAATGCCGCGATGATTCACTCGCCAGATTAGCGCAAAAAATTCTACAACAGTAATAAACTTCATCCTTCGTTAAGTCCTTTTCGATGCTTTGGTTCGCGCCATAGCTAGGCGCTTCTGTTACAATTTGTAGCGTGGCTTATCGTTTAATATTGAGTTTGTCAAAAGGAGCCGTGTTTTGTTAGAAAACTTGCCGAAAACTGTACAGGAAATACATGATTGGTCATGGGAGCAGCTAGCCCCCTTTTTTGAAGAGCTGAACGCTGTTGAACTCAATGCCGATAACATCGACGGCTGGCTGAAAGACTATACCCGTTTGGCCGCGCTGGTCTTTGAATGGATTAGCCGCGCGCGGGTAGCAACCACACAAGACACCACCGACGAAGTGGCCGATGCCCATTATAAGCGCCTGCTTGATGAGGTCATTCCCCACTTACGCATGGCAGAGAATCAAATCAAGCTGAAATTGCTTAACAGCGGCCTCGTGCCCGATGGCATGGAAGTGCCGCTACAGGTCATCCGCGCCGATGCCGAGCTTTTCCGCGAGGCCAATTTGCCGCTATTCAGCGAAGAGCAAAAGCTGGGTATGGAATATGCCCGCATCACTGGCGCGCAAACGGTGGAGATTGACGGTGAAGAGAAAACACTCATCCAATTAGCGCCGTACTACTTAGAGCAAGACCGCGATTTGCGGGAACGGGTATGGCGCTTACAGATGGAACGCTGGCTACAAGACCGCGAAGCCATTAACGAGCTATGGGGCAAATTGCTCGATGTGCGCCAACAAATGGCCACCAACGCCGGCTTTGATGATTACCGCGCCTATCGCTGGCGGGATATGAAGCGCTTTGATTATACGCCAGAGGATTGCGACACGTTCCACCGCGCTATTGAAGAGGTGGTTGTGCCAGCCGCAGAGCGCATTTACGCCAAACGGCGGGAGCAATTAGGTGTGGAAACGCTGCGCCCGTGGGATTTGAATGTAGACCCGCTGGGCAGAGACCCATTAAAGCCGTTTGAAGATATTGAAGAATTCATCGAAAAAACGCGCCTCGTCTTCCAGCATGTAGACCCGAAAGCCGAGCGCTATTTCAGCATTATGGCGGATGAGGGGCTGTTAGACCTTGGCAATCGCAAGGGCAAAGGGCCAGGCGGCTATTGCACCAGCTTCCCCCATAGCAAGCGCCCATTCATCTTCATGAACGCGGTGGGGGTTGCTGGCGATGTGCGCACGCTGCTACACGAAGCTGGCCATGCCTTCCACCAGTTTGAGGTGCAGAACCTGCCCTATATCTTCCAGCGCGGGTATCCGATCGAATTCGCCGAAGTCGCGTCGATGGCGATGGAACTGCTGGCGTCGCCCTATTTAAGCAGCGGCAATGGTGAGGCCTTCTTCTCCGATGATGATGCGCGCCGCTGGCGGATTGAGCATCTGGAGAAAATCATCTTGTTCTGGCCATATATGGCGGTTGTCGATGCCTTCCAGCACTGGGTGTATACGCATGTTGACGAGGCCAAAGACCCCGCCAACTGTGATGCGAAATGGGCAGAACTTTGGGGGCGCTTCATGAAAGGTGTGGATTGGAGCGGCTTCGAAGATGTGGTGATGACGGGCTGGCATCGCAAGCAACATATTTACCGCTATCCCTTCTACTATGTGGAATATGGGCTGGCGCAATTGGGCGC
>DAOTWU010000220.1:0-4158 GCA_034435735.1 Anaerolineae bacterium
GTTGGCTTTCGAATAGTACTTCTGCCACATTATCGACATCCCAGCGAATGGTCGTACATTCGCCTACTGTTAAAGTGGTGTGGTCTGCTCTAAGAAATACGGCACTAGGGGTGAAGGTTGCCGCTGGGGTATTTGTTGGTGCATCCGCATTCGGTGGCAAATAAAGTGTTTGACCGGGGTAAATTCGGTCTGGGTTGGGTAAGCAATTACCCTCTTGTAATAACGCTAACGCAACCCCATATCTGCTGGCTATTCTAGAGAGCGTTTCACCTCGTTGCACCGTATGAGTTGCTGGCCAATCTTCTTGCACCTCACATGGGACGGGGGACGCTTCGGCTGTTTCTATAATGACTGCACTGGTTGCTTCTATGATTGTTGTCGATTCTATGATAGCAGTTGGTGCTACTAACGGGCGTGATAGCTCTTCTAATGGCGCATTGACGAGTATCTGAGCATCATAAATCGTGGGTGCTGTTGCTGGTAATGTATACGTTGTTAGGTCTAATAAGGTTTGCTGCCCTTCAACCAATACTTTACTGCTCTCTCCTGCGCTGATAACCGCACTGCCTTCTACCAGTGAAAAAATCAGCACATTTTTCTGAGTATAAATGTGTAATGTGCCATCAAGGGTGATAATGGCATTTTCAAGATGAAGCGTGCTTTGTTCTCGCTGCGATTGAACTAAAATAGCATCATTGAAGGGCACACATTCAATGACGCCCTGCGTGTTTTCTGTCCATGTTTGACAATTATTGATGCCTTGCTCAGATGGATTTGGGGCAGGGCTACATTGTGCCATCATTATGGTTAGTAATATGAGATAGGGAGCAATTATAGACCTATTCCGCATTTTGCTCTGTTTCTGTGGCTGTTTGGGCCAAAACGTAATACGAACCACGTTTTTGCCCCAATTTTTTCAAAATGCCCTTGTTGACAAGGTCAACTAAATCTCGTCGAATTGTCTCTGCATGGACATCTGGGCATAATTGTTGAAATTCACGATTGGTAATACGTTGATTGACCGCTTGGTGCAGATGTACCAATGCCGCTTCTTGTCGCGGGTTAATTTCTTGCCCGTTATATATCCCGTTAAATGCTAATGTTGCTTCTTCTTGTTTTGCTGCTGGTTGCGTTTGTAATTGCAAGTTTTCTGGCTCGGCGGCGGTATTATAAAGCACAACTTTAAAGCCGCTGGCACGGTCTTCGAATGATGGTGCTTGTAGGCCGTGTTCACGCATTAGCTCAATGACACGATCAACGCCATATCCTAGCCGCTCGATAAATCCCATATCTGATAGCACCTGCACAATGGCGGGATTACGCGAAAAACGCTCGTCCTTGATGTTATTGACGGTGACGGGGCCTGGTAATCCGCCAGGGCTGTTGATTTCTAAACGGTTGCTGAAAATATATAGCCTTATTCCATCGCCACTGATGTGATATGCGCGATGGGCGACGGCATTAACGACCAATTCCCGCACAGCTTCCAGTGGATATTCATAGTTTTCTTCTCTTGCCATGCGGTCTTTGAGCATCACATCTTTACGGAGGTAATCGATTAGAAAGGTTTCGGCTTTGCGAATTTGCTCTGGCAATGTACCAGTGATGTCTTGACGGCTAAACGTGTCACTCATGGTTTCGCCCGCAAATCGCACGGCTGTAATTTCCGAGCCTTGTACAAAGCGTTGCGGATCTTTACCAAAAAGTAGAATGCCCGCATTTGTGGGGGATAAAGTGTCACCATCTTTTACCAAACAACCGCGTTTTAAGAGAATGGTTTGTATATCCCCGTCACCTAGTGCGCCCAACCGCTTGGCATACTCTACGGCTTTGCCCCAATCAATATCATCCAGTTCTGCGTGGGGGGTAGCTTGCATCTCAAAGCTGAGTTCACCGCGTTCAATCATTAAATGGCGTAATTTTCTGGGGCTGAGAGGCCTATTTTCATGGGCTACACGGTGCAAATACCGTCCTTCTAAGCTGTAGACGTGCGGCATCCCGCGAGGGATTTGCGTGACAATAATTGTTTTGCCATGTAATTTGCACGGTTGTGGCAATGGAATGATGAGCTGTGGCGAGAGCATCAGAGAGGCTTGTAACACTTTATCTATATATTCAACCGTGTCATCTATGCCTACAACTTCACCTTTGCTATTCAGGCCAAGAAATAACGTTCCACCGTGACTATTGGCCAACGCCAAGAGTGTTTCGGCAATAATTTGTAAAGATGCAGAAGATTCTAGCCAAGCGATGCGCTCGTTTTGCCCTTGTTGAATGAGTTTTATAACCTCTTCAGCTGTCATTGTCATGAATCTACCGCCCCTTCTTCTGTGCCAGTGGTTTCATCTTCGGCGTCCTCATCCATTTGGCGCTCGCGTGCTTCACGGTCACGCTGACGTTCTTCTGGCGCGTCTTCTAATACGGTATCAATGACTTGTTGCATGTTATCAACAAAGAGAATATTCATGTCGTCTAAAGCTTCTTTAGGAATATCGACAAGGTCTTTTTTATTATCTGCTGGCAAAATCACGTTTTTGATGTTGTTACGCCGCGCTGCCAGGACTTTTTCTTTTATACCACCAACGGGCAAAACTAGCCCCCTTAGGGTAATTTCTCCTGTCATCGCCCAATCACTGCGGATAGGACGTTCTGTAAAGGCGGAAATAATTGCCGCCGCTAAAGTGATGCCTGCTGATGGCCCATCTTTCGGCACAGCGCCCTCTGGCATGTGAATGTGAATATCGTAGTTTTCAAAGTCATCATGTGGCACATCAAAGTCGTTGGCACGGGTGCGCATGTAGCTATATGCTGCTTGGGCAGACTCTTGTAGGACATCTCCCAGTTGGCCTGTTAAGGTTAAATTGCCTTTACCTGGCACTAGGGATACTTCAATGGTTTGAACATCCCCCCCACCAGTTGTCCAAACTAATCCGGTGGCAATGCCGATACTGTTCTGACGGTTCACACGGTTGGGTAAGAAATAGGGCGGGCCTAAAAACGTTTCTACTTTTTGCGGTGTAATTCTTTTGGTGTATTTAACCCCTTCTGCAACTTGACGAGCGATTTTGCGGCATATGTTGGCAATCTCTCGCTCTAAATTACGCACGCCACCTTCATAGGTATACTCCCGTATAATCTTCTTCAATGCTGCTTCGATGAATGTAACGCCACGCTTGTCTAGCCCATGAGCAGCAATTTGCTTGGGGATGAGGTGTCGCCGCGCAATCTCTATTTTCTCTTCCTCTGTATAACCGCTGAATTCAATGACTTCTAGCCTATCTTCCAGTGCAGCAGAGAGCGTATCTAAATCATTTGCAGTAGCGATAAACATCACTTTAGAGAGGTCAAAAGGGATTTCTAGATAGTGATCAGAAAAAGTGTTATTTTGCTCTGGATCTAAGACCTCTAATAAGGCCGCCGACGGGTCTCCACGAAAATCCATCCCCAGCTTATCAATTTCATCGAGCATAAAAACAGGGTTTGTCGTTCCCGCTTGCCTAATCGCTTGAATGATTCTACCTGGCAATGCACCTACATAGGTGCGTCTGTGCCCCCGTATCTCCGACTCGTCGCGGATGCCGCCCAAGCTAATGCGCACGAATTTACGACCGAGTGCCCGCGCTATACTCCGCCCCATAGATGTTTTTCCCACACCGGGTGGGCCAACAAAACACAAAATTGGGCTTTTCATGCGGTCTCCTGCTAGTTTGCGGACCGCAATATGCTCCAAAATACGCTCTTTTACTTTGGGTAAACCGTAATGATCAGCATCTAACACACTTTGAACATGCTTAATATCAAGATTGTCTTCCGTAAAAGTGTGCCAAGGGAGCTCTATGAGCCAATCTAAATATGTGCGAATGATACCCACCTCTGGCGCCATTGGCGGCATCATTGCTAGGCGTGCCACTTCTTTGGTGGCTTGCTTCCGTACATTTTCTGGTAGGTCTGTATTAGTGATACGTTCGTATAGTTCATTAATTTCTTGCTGGAAAATATCTTCTTCGCCCAACTCCGATTGAATCAACCGCATCTGTTCTCGTAGGTAAACTTCGCGTTGGGTGCGTACCATTTCTTGCTGTAGGCGATTGTTGAAATCTTTACGAATTTCTAGCTCATTTACTAATTTACCCAACGCCATGGCTAGTTGTTCTAGAC
>DAOTWU010000221.1:0-1537 GCA_034435735.1 Anaerolineae bacterium
GCTAGTGACGTTCAATCAAAATGTCACGGTGCGCGTGCCGCTGGATTCCTTCGAAACGAACGAATCGCAAATGCGTTCGCATATCCTCAGCTTACGAGCCGATGGGGAAACAGAGCTTTATGGCGCGATTATTGAATCTGTGGAGATGATGGAAGAGCTGGAAGAAGAGAACCGCATCCGCGCGATTGTGGTGCTCAGCGATGGCGAGCAGAATAGTGATAGTGGCCTATCGCTGCGCGACGCCACCACCGCTATCGAAACGAGCTATAACGACCTGAACCCTATCATCGTCATTCCAGTCGCCTATGGCGACCCCAACCCCGACCTGTTGCGGGTGCTAGACCGCATCGCGGCGGCCAGCAATACAACACGCCAAAGCGGCGACCCCAGCAACATTCAGAAAGTGCTGGAAATCATCAGTAGTTACTTCTAAGCGGGGGCTATATATAAAGGAAAGCATGGGGGCGGAATATCGCCCCCTTTTCATTATCGCGGAATGGCATCATCTTACGCTAAATCTTTGTGCCATAACTTTTGAGTATTTTGCGCCGCTTTGAAGGGTACAATGTTGGATGGCGCTTCACCTACATAGCCAAAGTAAGGCGCGATATTCCACGGCACTTGCACCTCAACTTTGAAGCAGCCATGTTCACGGGCATAGTCTTCGACAATATCTAGCAAAGCCTGTACCAGCGCATGACCATCATAATGCGGGTGTATCCACACCAATGGCGCATAAACGACCCCATCACACATCACAGCGGATAGGCCAGCGATTATCTCTTCGTCGTGGTCATGAATAGTGATGTCTAACGGTATACCAGATGGCAAACATGGCGATGTCGCCTGCTGGTAACTCTCCAACATTTTACGGCTTAAGAAGCGTCGCAACGCTTCGTCTTCGCGGGTATCAGTGAGGCTACACCAGAAGCCACCGCTTATGATTTTCTCTAACAATGCAGTTGCCTTTCGCGTTTACGCAAGTAGACTGCGGGCGGGGCGTGTTCCCCCTCATCGGCACGGCAGCCATTTATACGCTGTCGCCTGTCATCGGGTTCAATCGCTACACTGCTCACTGTTACACCTGAGTCTCCAATTTTAGCACAAATTTTCTAAAACGCATAAAACCAATATAGCTATATCACACTCATAATTGCATGGAACGCCGTTCGAGTTTGCCTGTTCGCAAAAAGTCGGCCAGCTCTTGCACGCGCAAGCGGATAAGCTCGGCGGCTTTCCCGCGCACATAGGGGTTATCCTGATTGCCTGCCACCCAATAGCACGAAGCGACATGACGCGCAGCGATAAAGGTCTCCAGATATTCGCGGTAATGCTGTGGGCGCGGACGCACGGCGGTATAGCCATCCCAAAGGGCGGCTTTGGCCTGTTCATAGTGTGGCTCTCCGCTTAAGTTCAGCAAGAAGGGCGCGAGGTCATAGAGATAGTAGCCATAGGCACAATCATCAAAATCAATGACGCATAGCGCATCACCCTGCCAAAGCATGTTCTTAGCGATGCAATCGGCATGAATGAGGCC
>DAOTWU010000222.1:0-6581 GCA_034435735.1 Anaerolineae bacterium
CACCATACGTCGCACCAACAAATCCACCACCCCCGCCACCAACAAACCCGCCCCCAGGTAATAGCGGGAATAATGGCAATGGTGGCGGCAACGGCGGCAATGGCGGTGGTAATGGCAACGGCGGCAATGGCGGTGGTAACGGCAACGGTGGTGGTAATGGGAATGGTAACGGTGGCGGGAACGGCGGTGGGAAAAATAAATAACCCTACAATATTATTTAGTCGTTCTGTTGTTCCGCTGTGATATTGGCAACTGGCAGCATGATGGTGAAGCGGGTGCCTTCTCCTTCTTGGCTTTCTACTGCGATTTCCCCCTGATGGGCGGTGATAATTTTCTTGGCGATAGGCAACCCTAGGCCTGTCCCCCCTGTTGAAGATTGTCGCGCTTTATCCGCACGATAGAAGCTTTCAAAAATATGAGGCAAGTCTTCTTCAGAGATACCCATTCCTGTATCTTTAATGTGGATGTAGATATAGCCTTTTTTGACCTGTGCGCTAATCTCTATTTTGCCATCGGCTTCGGTATAGAGCACAGCGTTTTCAATGATATTGCGCAAGGCCTGTGCAATTTGCAATTTGTCCGCCAGAATAGGCGGCAGTTTTTCTGCATTCTGTAAACTCAAGTGAACTTGCCGCTGTTTGGCCGCTTCCTGCATGGCCGCGATCACTTCTCGCAATAAGATAGTCATATCTACTTTGCCAAATTGAAAATATCCAGTAGGATGGCGCTCTAGATTGGACATGACCAGCATATCAGCCAATAGTCGCTCTAAGCGGTTGATTTGAATATCCATCACCTCTAGGTGGTGCTGGCGTTTTTGCTGGTCTTTTAGCGCTTTAAGGAGGAAGATGCTGGTTTTCAGGTTGGTTAATGGCGTGCGAAAGTCATGCGAAGCGTCGCTGATGAACTTTTGCAACACCTTTACACGCTCGCGCTCGATGGCCAATTGCAATTGCTGGTGCTCGGCCTCTTTTCTGCCGCGAATATCGCGGACAATACTTTGGATATGTGTTGGCTCGCCATCTGTTCCCCGTACGATGGTCACATTGATTTCTGTTGGCACTTCATAGCCGTCTTTATGCAAGAAAATACGCTCATAAGGTGGCAAGCGCTCGCCAGCTAAAACGCGCTCATAAGTGATAGCGCTTTTAGTGAGTTCCGTTGGCGCGACAAATGCCATAGCGGGTTTCCCCGCCATTTCCTCTGGTTCGTAGCCCAGCAGTTCTGTAACTTGGCGGTTCGTGCGGGCAATTGTCCCATCTAAGTTGATGATGAATACCGCATCAGACGTTTGCTCAAAGAGTGCTCGATATTGGATTGCTTGTTGGTCGCGGGCGCGTTCTGCTTCTTTGCGATAGGTGACATCATGCGCAATTGCTTGTACATGGCGCGGCGTGCCATCTGGGTTGCGCACTAAGGTGATAGCCAACTCTACGGGGATGATATGCCCGTCTTTATGGCGATAATGGCGTTCATAAGGGTTTAATTCTTCGCCCGCCAAAACTCGCTGCCATATTTGGAAGGCATAGTCTTTATCTTCCTCCACAATAATGATGCTCGCATGTTGGCCGATGAGTTCTTCAGGCGTATACCCAAGCAAACGCTCTATTTGCTGGTTGGCGCGAATGATATAGCCGTCTAAATCCATGATGACAATGGCATGGTTGTTTTGTTCAAAGAGCGCACGATATTCTATTTCTTGTTCAGCCCGTTCTCGCTCTGCCTTTTTGCGCTCGCTGATGTCGTGGGCGGTTAGCACAAAAGCGTTTTCTCTATTATGTACCCAAGGGCGTATCTGTATTGCTGCATCAAAAACGCTGCTATCGCGCCGCTTTCCCTGTACTTCGATAGTATCGCCCTTGTTGCTATTCCAGCTATCTCGCAAAATCTCATGAGAAGTTTTATCAAAATAGCTTAATAAAGACCCCCCAATAGCTTCATCTATATCCCAGCCGAAAATACGAGTAAACGCGGGATTAACGTCTATGATAACGCCATCTTGAAAAATGATGATTGCTTCACGGGTAGCATGGAGCAAACTTTGATAACGTTGTTCACTCTCCGCTAAAATGCTATGTTGTTGGTGGATATAGCGGGTGTCTCGGTCACGTAAATAAGTGCTCAATGCAATGAATGCGATGCTCACACTCACAAAAATGATGATTGTCCCCATGCTTGTATGTATGAACGTCAGCGATAGTGCCAATGTTGCCAGCAGGCTCATCATGCTGATGATCAATGTTGACCCAATTGGGGAGATGAGGCTGGCCAATAGCACGTTCAGTGTTAACAACATCAGCGTTTGTTCCAAATCCTGTGGGGGCGTTAATGTCACATAAACGATGATGCTGTAGTTAAGCGTGAGGTAGAGCAAGGCCGCTATGGCGTAATGTCGTGTGCGGCTGATGATGTAAAAAACGCCTAGCAGGATAACGACAATTGGATAGATGTCAGGTGGGGGCAAAAAGACATCTAGATGGCTGTCGGTAATCAGCAGATAAATAACAATGTGCAAAATGAGGATTGTAGCGAGCAACCGCGCTCGCCGTTGGTCTTCAACGTCGGTTAGATGGAGCGATGGCTTGGTAAACCAGCCTAGCCCCTTTTGTAGGTGTTTCACCCAATGCCGCTGCATTTCTAGTTTCAATGTGACCTCTATACCCTCAAATTTGTTATCATTGTAGCATTGAACCAAAGACAGGACATGCAATACCTGCTATAATCGGGTTCGGCTGAAGCGTTTTTAAAACTTGAGAGAGGATAGACCGATGGTTTCGACCACCGCTTCGGAAACGCTCACAATTGATCGCATTGCCGAACTTTTAGGTGATGAGGCCGATTACTTGCTGAACCATACTTGCAACACCATCAGCCGTGACCGCCTTTATACCCCATCGCCTACCTTTGTTGATGATGTTTTTACCCAATCAGACCGTAATCCCCAAGTGCTTCGCAGCTTACAACAACTTCTGAATACAGGCCGTTTGGCTGGCACGGGCTATGTGTCCATTTTGCCAGTTGATCAAGGCATCGAGCACTCGGCGGGGGCGTCTTTCGCGCCCAATCCAGATTATTTTGATCCGGAAAAGATTGTTGAATTAGCTATCGAGGGCGGCTGTAACGCCGTCGCCTCTACTTTTGGTGTATTGGGGAGTGTCGCCCGTAAATACGCCCACCGCATCCCGTTTGTTGTCAAAATTAATCACAACGAACTGCTCACCTATCCCAACACCTACGACCAAATTATGTTTGGTAACATCAAACAAGCGTGGGATATGGGTGCGGTAGCCGTCGGCGCGACCATCTATTTTGGCAGTGAAGAGAGCAACCGCCAACTGGTGGAAGTTGCCGAAGCCTTCGCCTATGCCCATGAACTGGGTATGGCCACTATTCTCTGGTGCTATATGCGCAATCCGAACTTCCGCGTAAATGGCACAAACTACGAAACCGCCGCCGACCTCACTGGTCAAGCCAATCATCTGGGCGTTACCATTCAGGCCGATATTGTCAAGCAAAAGCTGCCCACCACCAATGGTGGCTATAAAGCCCTTAACACGGGTAGCTCTTCGTATGGTAAACTAGATGAGCGTATTTACACCGAACTCACCAGCGACCATCCCATTGACTTGACCCGCTATCAAGTGGCGAATGGTTACATGGGGCGCATTGGTCTCATCAGCAGCGGTGGCGCTAGCGGCGATAACGACTTTGCCGATGCTGTCCGCACAGCTGTTATCAACAAGCGTGCTGGTGGTATGGGCTTGATTAGTGGGCGTAAAGCCTTCCAACGTCCGATGGAAGAGGGTGCACGCCTCCTCCATTACATTCAGGACGTTTACCTGTGTGACGAGGTCACCATAGCCTAATTTTGCCTCAAAACCTCGGATTGTTGGGCGTTTAGGCTATATATTTAAGAGAGGCGCACAATCAGCTGCGCCTCTCGTTTTATCTATATTGCATGATAGCTTGGGCAAAGCGGGCCGGCGCTTCTTCATCGGCGCGCAAATAGAGTTCTGGCTCAATCAGTTCAAGTTCCATCAGCAAAAGCTGTCCCCCACGATTGACCACATCCACCCGCGCATAGGTGTGGGGCTTATTGAACTGCCGCACAATGTTTTGCGCCTGTTGAACCATTCCCGCCGTTGGTTTATCAAAAATGACGCTGCCGCCCTGTTCACTTTGCGAGCGGAATTCCCCCGGCGCGGGTTGCTTGCGTACTGTGTGGCTATATTGGCCGTTGAAGAAGACGAATGACCATTCGCCCTCGTCAATAATCTCTGGGATGAATGGTTGCACCATCAAATCATAGGTAGTGAGCAAGCGCTCTAATCGTGGCTGGAATGCGGTTATATCATGCTCTCGCAAGCGCCAAGTATTTTCCCCACTTGCACTGATGGTGGGCTTGATGACAACATCCTGCCAGCCGCGCTGCTTCACTATAGCGCGCAAATCGCTCACTTCCCCGCGCCCTAACCATACCGTTGGTACAACGGGCACGCCTTGCCGCTCCAAATCGCGCAAGTAAGTTTTGTTCATATTCCAGCGAAGCATGGGCGCGGGATTGCATAGCCTCGCCCCTTCGGCCTCGCGCTCATCTAGCCAAGCGCTGAATGCGCTGGCGTGGCGGTGATAATCCCAGATAGAGCGAATGATGATCATGCCATAACGCGACCAATCCGCTGTCGGGTCATTCCAAATGGCGATTTGCGTCTCTGCTGGCAAATGCGCTAGCACCAAACGGCTATCTTCATCTAGTTGGGGATACTCTCTGCAAGTGGCGAAAACAAGCGGCGTTGCCATCAGCTCATCTCCATGAAATAAACGGCTCTCGTTTACGAACGCATATCGAAAATGAAAAGGGGACGCAATTGCGCCCCCGATGGTAGCTACATCATGATACGGCGAAGCGCAGCAACGTTTTACTCGTCGCTGTCTTCGCTTTCTTGGTTTTCGGCGGCGAATTTCAGGTCATAGTCCAGATATTCTGCCGAGTTGACGCGCTTCAGGCTTAGGCCAAGGCGGCGATTTTTCACATCGACCTTCACCACACGCAAGGTGAGCGTTTCGCCAATTTGGACGACCTCGCGCGGGTGCTTGACGCGCTCATCGCTCAGTTCAGAGATGTGGATGAGACCTTCAATCGCGTCCGCCTCTACTAAGCGGGCAAAAGCGCCGAATTTCGTCAGTTTGGTGACCGTCGCCTGTACCAGTTGACCAACGCTGTAGTTCGCCGCGACAATATCCCACGGGTCTTCTTGCTGGTTCTTCATGCTCAGGCCGATGCGTTTGCGCTCGCGGTCTACGCTGATGACCTCAACCGTGACCTCTTGCCCCAGTTTCACCACATCGCGAGGATGGGCGACATGTGTCCATGAGAGTTCGGTGCGGTGTACCAGCCCTTCAGCGCCGCCAATATCCACAAATGCGCCAAAGTCTTCAATGCTGACGACGCGCCCCGTGCGCACTTCGCCAACTTGCAGTTCCTCAATGAGTTCGGCCTTGCGCCGCTCGCGCACTTCACGTGCGGCAGCCCGTTCTGAGAGGATGAGGCGATTGCGGCCACGGTCAACTTCCATCACCTTAACGGCAATCGGTTGGTTGACCATCTTGCCATAGCGCTCTTCTGGCGTTTCGCCCTGCATATCAATCAGGCGCGTATCGCTCACCTGGCTATGGGGTACGAAGCCGCGCAAACGGCCAAAGCGAACAATCAGGCCGCCTTTGTTATAGCCAGCGATACGGCCATCATAGACTTCTTTACTTTGGCGATATTCTTCGGCTTTGCGCCAATCCAGCTCTTCTAGTGCCAAATGCACCGAGAGGATAATCCCGCTGCGGGCGCGTGGGTTTACCACGAATACTGGAATGGTGTTACCGGGGGTGAGTTGCTCCAGTAAAGAGCGGCTCATGCGTTCCAGTTCGCGGCTGGGGACAATGCCTTCTCGCCCTTCGCCCAGGTCTACATAGACCGCTGTGGGTAAAGTGCGGGTGACTGTTCCCTCTAATAAATCGCCACGCTTGAGGCCGCTTGTCTCAGTTGGGCGTTCTGCTTGTGGGGTTTCATCGGCGCTTTCTTCTTCCTCGTCGATGTCATCCCCGTTGCTACCTGCACTCGGCGCATCCTCGCTCTCATCAACAATAGTAGTTTCGTCATTGTCGGGCGTGGCGGCTGCTTCCGTAGTGGCAGTCTCTTCTGTTACTGCTTCCTGTTCTGGTGTGGCGTCCATCACAGTCTCTTCCGTTTCTGTTTGCGGTAACTCGGTGTCTGTCGGCTTAGGCTGTTCCGACTGGTTGCCGAGTTCTGGTTTATTCACTTCCATGGTGCTGCGCTACCGTCCGTCTGCTTTTATCGTGAGTTATCGCTGCGATTATACATGTCACATCGCCAATTATCAAACATAGCTTTCCTTACTTAGGCAGAATTTGGTGCGATATTGCCTCGTTTTGTGGGGGTGTCGTTGTCATATAAGGGGGATAACGCTAAAATCGCCCCATCTTTTACTGTGTTGGGAGTATTTTATGCGCTTACTAATTTTTGGCGGCACGCAATTTGTCGGGCGTTATATCACCGAAGCCGCTCT
>DAOTWU010000223.1:0-4399 GCA_034435735.1 Anaerolineae bacterium
ATCCTCGCATTGATATTGTTAGGTGAAGTGCCTGTCAGCCAGCAAATTATAGGCAGCGGTATCATTCTTATAGGAGTAACTATTGCTACCATCGGCCAATCGCGCAAGTGAAACCTGTAAGAAGACACACATTCTATAATTGAAGTTAGCCGTTATAATAAAGTATCTATATGTCCTCAGGCCTACCTAGTTGGTAGGCGTTTTATCTAAAGGTGAGTTACGTGGATACGATTTTTGTGACCGGCGGTACGGGCTTTTTAGGCCGCCATCTCGTTGCTGCATTATGTCGTGCGGGATACCAATTACGTATCCTTTCCCGCCACCCCAAAGACCATACATGGCTGAAACGCTATGATAATCTAGAGGTCATACGGGGCGATTTGCGTGATGCCGCAGCAGTACGAAAGGCGCTAGATGGCTCAAGATATGTTATCCATGCGGCAGCCCTTTTTCGTTTCTGGGGCAATCCAGCGGACTTTAAGGTTATCAATGTTGGGGGCACAAAAAATATCCTTGCCGCTTCTTATGATGCGGGTGTGGAGAAATTTATTCACATTTCTACAGCAGCCGTTTATGGCAATCCTGACCCAGAAAATATTATTGATGAAACTTATACCCCCTACCCCGCAGACCCTTACCAACAAAGCAAATATGAAGCAGAATTGTGTGCGCAAGATTTTTACGAAAAATATGATTTCCCCATAGTTATTTTGAGGCCCGGTGCATTTTATGGCCCTTTGGGCACTTATGCCTTTAACCGCCTGTTTTTCCATGACCCGATGCGGGGCATTATTATGCAGATTGAAGGCGGACGGCATATCATTTTCCCGGCCTATATTGGCGATGTTGCCGATAGCATTCTCAAAGCCCTTGATAAGGGGCGACTAGGGGAAATTTATAATGTATGCGGCGATTGGATTTCCCACAAAGAAGCCTTCGATATAGTATGCGAGGCGGCGAATTTGCGCTGGCCGCGGTTAAATTTACCGGGTTGGGTGGGCATAACGGCCTCACGGGTCTTAGAGGTTGTCTCGGCAATTACACACAGAGAGCCATTTTGGCCGCTGAATTTACGGTCATATGTGTATAATAACTGGCGCATTTCCAGCGAAAAAGCGAGGCAAGAGTTAGGTTTTGCGCCGATAAGCTTCCAAGAGGGGGCGCGCCGAACAATTGAATGGTATAAAGCGGGGCGACCTGACCATATTCCAGAAATTGAGTGTTAGACGGTAGACAAACATATGTTGTTTGATGAAGTAAAAATCTATGTGCGCAGTGGCGATGGCGGTGATGGGGTGGTTGCATTTCGCCGCGAAAAATATGTACCACGCGGTGGTCCCGCGGGCGGCGATGGGGGGCATGGTGGTGATGTCATCCTTAAAGTAAACCCCAAGCATACAACGCTCATTCACTTCCAGCGGAAAATTCATTTTAAGGCCAAGCACGGAGAACGGGGCGGCTCTTCCAAGAAAACAGGCGCTAGTGCTCCCCCGCTCATTGTGGATGTTCCACCAGGGACAGTGGTTAAAGATGCTGAAACGGGAGAGGTCTTAGCAGACCTGGTGCGGCCTGATGACCAATTTGTGGTGGCAAAAGGCGGACGCGGTGGACGCGGTAATGCGCGTTTTGCTACATCGACCCATCAAGCGCCTCGCATTGCAGAAAAGGGCGAGCCTGGTGAAGAACGTTGGCTCATTTTAGAACTAAAATTGATTGCTGATGTTGGTATTGTTGGCGTGCCGAATGCTGGCAAATCAACATTGCTCTCCGTGATTAGCAACGCAAAACCACGCATTGCCGATTATCCCTTCACAACCTTAGAGCCAAATTTAGGCGTAGTTGTGTATGATGACCGCGACCTCGTTTTTGCAGATATTCCCGGCCTCATTGAAGGGGCGCATATGGGAGTTGGTTTAGGGCACTCATTTTTACGGCATGTGCAAAGAACTCGCATCTTGGTTCATGTCATTGATGGTACAAGTGAAGACCCTATAGCGGACTATAGCCAGATTAATACAGAACTAGCGCTTTATGATGAGCGGCTGAAAGAACGCCCACAACTCGTTGTCTTCAACAAGATGGATATGCCACAAGCGCAAGAAAAATGGCCAGAGGTAGAAGCGGCTTTGCAAAAATTAGGCGTTCAGCCGATGGCTATTTCCGCCGCTACAAGGAAGAACGTTGACGAACTCATTCAACGGGTATTTGCCCTATACGATCAATTACCAGTAGAAAAAGCACCGACCGTTGTCGAAACACCTGTTTATGAGCTTCAAGAAGATGAAATGACCTTTAATGTCATCCAAGAAGCTGAAGGGATATACCGTGTGCAGGGCAAACGCATTGAGCGCGCAGCGGCAATGACCCACTGGGATTATGATGAGGCCATTTTGCGCTTTCAGAATATCCTAGAGGCGCTTGGTGTTTCTGAGGCATTGAAAAAAGCGGGAGTGCAAATAGGCGACACAGTCTTTATTGGCGACTACGAACTGGAATGGACTGAATGACGGAAAAATGGCAGCGTTTGGGCATTCTAGGGGGGACATTCGATCCACCTCATATTGGCCATCTCATCCTTGCAGAATATACACGGGAAGCACTGAATTTAGACCATGTGTTATTCGTGCCAGTGGGGGGACATCCCCATAAAGGGGATAATACCCGCCAATCAGTAGAGCACCGTCTCTCTATGACTGAGCTAGCGATAGCAGGTAACCCTTACTTCAGCATCAGCCATGTGGATATTGACCGCCCTCCCCCACACTATTCAGCCGATACTGTGCGGTTGATACAAGAGCAATATCCGCAAACAGAACTTTACTTTGTGATGGGGGGCGACAATTTACGCAACTTGCCCACATGGGAACGCGCGCAAGAACTCTATGCACATTGCCGATTGGCCGTTATGCGGCGGTCGGATGAAGATATTCATCCAGATATGCATGACGATGTTTTGCCTGGCCTTTCGCAGCGAATTGTCATGGTTGATGCGCCACTGTTGGGCGTATGGATTTCATCTACTCATGTCATAGAGCGACTTTTAAGCGGGAAGAGTGTACGTTATATTGTGCCCGATGCTGTTCTCAATTACATCCAAAAGCACGGACTCTATAAGCCAAAATCATGATGAAGATACGAATACTCGCACTTATTGCATGTTCATTCATTTTATTCTCCTTTGTAGGAGGTGGGCAATCACAGGAAGAAGAACCTGTGCCAACACTCGTCCCGCCAACTTTAGTGCCAACGGCAGTTACTACGCCAACCAGTAGCTTGAACAACACATCTAACTTGGCGCGCGTTCAGCAAGATGGTGTGGTGAGAATAGGTATTCTTTATAGTGAACCCTCTTTTGGCGAATTGACCATTCGAGGTGAGGTGATAGGCTTTGATGCAGATTTAGCGCGAGCCATAGCTGAAGCATGGGGCGTAGAACTAGAGCTGATTCAAGTCACCCGTCAATCTGCGCCAGAGATGCTGCGGGCAAATGCTGTTGATATGTTAATTGCAGCACAAGTGCACCGTCGAGAACTTGACACACAATTTGAATTCAGCCAAACCTATTATATTGGCCAGCAAGCCATGCTGGTGCGGAATAGTGATGACCTAAACACATTAAGTGAGCTAGCGTTTAGGCCTATTGGCGTGGTTATTGGCAGCGAAGCAGAATTAGCTGTGCAAGACTGGGCGGCACAAAATGGCTATTCACTTGATATACGCCCCTACCTCACACTAGACGCCGCCTATACTGCGCTTGTGCTCGGCGAAGTGGATGGTATTGTCGGGCGACATGGGCGCTTACGCCGTGTCATTACACATCCAGACCTTGTGCGATTTTTAGATGAACCTGTCGCCAGAGAGCCGTATGCTATTGTCATGCCAAGGCAAGATATTCATTTACGCAACTTGGTCAACCGTACTTTGCAATACTTACTGGCAGAAGGGAAAATTGAAGAATTAGCTAAAACATATTTCCCGGATTCGCCATTTTCCAACGCAGACTATATTGTCTGGGAAAACATTGGCGATGAAGCCCCCAACGTCGCCACTTCGCCAACAGATTATCCATTGCCAACGCAATTTACATTAGAGCGCTTGCTCAGCGAGCGCACATTGCGCGTTAGTGGCCTAACACCACCAGCCGAAGGAGCTTCATTAGTGGAACAACGGCTAGCTAGCATTAACCAAGCGATAGTTAATGCTATAGCAGCGCGTTGGGGTGTGCAGGTTATTCCTGTGGGCGGTAGTGGTGAGGAAGCTATACAAGCCGTTATCAATGGTCAAGCCGATTTAGCCGTTGGCATTACGCCAGATTGGAACTATGCCAACAACGTTGATTTTTCGATGCCATACTTCATGCATGGCGACCGTTTACTCGTCCCCAAAAACAGTAACATTA
>DAOTWU010000224.1:0-11023 GCA_034435735.1 Anaerolineae bacterium
CAGCACTGTCACAGGCGTGCAACTTTTTCGGTTTGGAATGCCATGTCTATATGGTGAAAGTTAGCTACCAGCAGAAGCCTTACCGCCGCTCTATGATGCAGGCCTTCGGCGCAACAGTGACGCCCAGCCCCAGCGACAAAACACAAGCAGGGCGCGCCATCCTCGCGCAAAATCCCGATAGCACAGGTTCGTTGGGTATCGCCATCAGTGAAGCGGTCGAAGCCGCAGCCACCAGCGACGGGCGCTATAAATACGCACTTGGCTCGGTGCTCAATCACGTGCTCATGCACCAGACCGTTATCGGGCAGGAAGCTATAGAGCAAATGGCGCTGGCGGGTGAATATCCCGATGTCATCGTCGCCCCGATTGGCGGCGGCAGTAACTTCGCAGGTATTACGCTGCCATTCTTGCGAGCCAACTTGCGCGAGGGCAAAAAGACCCGCCTCGTCGGGGTAGAGCCTGCCGCTTGCCCCAGCTTGACCAAAGGCCAGTATACCTATGACTTTGGCGACACTGTTGGCATGACGCCAATGGTGAAGATGTACACGCTCGGCCATACATTCGTGCCGCCGCCGCTCCATGCGGGTGGGTTGCGCTATCATGGCATGGCTTCTATCGTCTGCGAAATGTATGACCAAGGGCTGATGGAAGCTGTCGCCATCCCACAGCTAGAGACCTTCAAAGCGGCGATTACCTTCGCCCGTGCCGAGGGTATTGTTCCAGCGCCAGAGGCTGCGCACGGCATTGCGGGCGCTATCCGCGAAGCGTTGGCCGCCAAAGAGGCGGGCGAGAAGCGCGTCATCGTGTTCAACCTGTGCGGGCATGGCCACTTTGATATGAGCGCTTACGATGCCTATTTAGGCGAAGCGCTAGAAGATTATGAATACCCGCAAGAAGAGGTAAATGCGGCTTTAGCCCAGTTGCCGCAAGTCTAAGCGTGATATTGGGCGCTTTCACTCGCCCCTGTTAAATGCAAAACGACCGTGTATTGTGCACGGTCGTTTCTGTTTGTGGCGGAGAGGGTGGGATTCGAACCCACGACCGGGTTGCCCCGGTACTCGCGTTCCAGGCGAGCGCATTAGGCCTCTATGCTACCTCTCCTAAAGGGGGTTACCTATGTTAAACACACTGCATATATTAGCAAGTTGGGGCGCGATAATCAACGGTCATTCCGCGCTCATTCCGCGACTGTTTGCTCGATGAAGCCATGTTTGATGAGCCATTCTCGTAGCTCTGCCGCGCTGGGTTCGGTCAACATAGAGCCGCGGTCAATCCCGCGCGGGCTTGCACCTTGCGGCAATGGTTCGGGTTCAATATAAGGCATATCGCTCCCTTTCTGTGCAATGACTAAAGTGGGCACAGAGAGGAAACCCGTCCACTGCAAAACGCGCTCGCGGGCTTGCGGGTCTTGATCAATGAAGATTTCGCGGTAGGGGATGCCATATTCTTTGAACACACCTTCAGCAATTGAGACAAACGGGCAGCCAAAAGTGCGGCTATACATGACAAGTTCGTAGTTCACAGTGCTTCTCCTTTGCGCCAGCGGGTGAAAATAAGCCCCCCTATTGCGGACGTACGCCATAACCTGTATCTTACTGTATATAGGTCGTCTTGAATAGAAAGATGTATACGATGGACCAGAAACCCCAATCTGAAACACCAAAACCGCGTAAGCGCCACCCACTGGAAAAGCCGTTGCGCCGCCTTCCCCAGCCCCCAAGGGAAACACCGTCACCAGAGAAGACACCGCCCGCCAATCGTGGCGTGTTACATTTACCGGTTGTGCCCGCTACGTTGACGCGCTGGCTGATTATCATCAATACGACTATCTTTGCGTTGGGCTTTCTATCGCCGTCGCTCAATAATTCGCTTTGGCAATTTGGCTGGAGCTATGCGCCAGCAATTTTGCAGGGTGGCGAGTTCCATCGTTTGTTTACGGCTATGTTTTTGCATGGCGATGTTGCCCATATTTTCGTCAATATGTACTCGCTCTATATTTTGGGCAATACCGTAGAGCGCGTTTTTGGTCATATGCGTTTTGCATTGGTGTATTTTGGTGGCGGGCTAGCGGGTTCGGTTTTGAGTGTGCTATTGGGCGACTGGTTCACGCCTAGTCTGGGCGCTAGTGGGGCGATATTCGCGCTCTTAGGGGCAGAAATTGTCTACCTCTACCAAAACCGCAAGCTCATGGGCGAACGGGCGAAATCGCGCCGCAACTATTTAATCTTTCTCGCCGTGCTCAATTTGGGGTTAGGCTTCGCCAGCACGCGGATAGATAACTTCGGCCATATTGGCGGCTTGTTGGGCGGGCTGGTGCTAGGCTGGTTACTCAGCCCCGTTTATCTCCTGCGCAGCCACCCTGACTATGCCGAAGAGGAGAAGCACATCATCGCTGAAGATATTAACAATATAGATGGACGTATCGTCGGCCTATCGCTTTATACGACGGCGGTGCTAGGTTTGCTCCTCATCGGGGTATATCTCGCGCGTTGATGCGGCTTGCAGGGCTTCTAAGCGTGCATTGGCCTGTTCAATTTCATAGCGCAACAGGGCGACTTGCTGGGCGATGTCTTTATTTTCCTGCGCAAGGCGGGTGATGACGGTGGAGAAATAGAGCAGGATGAAAAGCACAAAGAGCAGCGCCACTAAAAAGAGCAAGTTCGGCGGATAGGCCACGCCGACCAGCGCCGCAATGCCATGTAACAGGTCTCGCCACAGGCTGAAGATGAGCATGACGACCGCCGTCGCCAGCCATAGCAGTGAATAGCCCTCGCGTAGCTTGCGCCGCCGCACTAACTCCAACACAAATACCAGCGCCCCCAGCGAGGCCAGTACACTCAGTATCATGGTTCTATCCAGCATAAACTGCGCCCCTTATCACTTCAACGCATATAGCCCCATTCTAGCGGAAAGGCGCAATGTGTCACAGGCGCTTATGGTGAAATGAAAAAAGAATTATGTGGCGCTGCGCCATACACTACGAAATAAAGGCACTCCGCTTTTTATTGCCCGCTTTTTGATAAAAAATTAAGACGGTTCATCTTGACAGGTGGCGGCTTTGGATTATCCTTATGGGTGTTCGTATATATACGTTCAGGATGTTTACCGATTAACAAGCACACATATTCCTCTCTATAACGCTCCTTTAGCGTTTTCGACAGTAATACATCTTTCGGCTCTTTTGTTTTCGGACTGCCGATAAATGATATAATCAATAGCGACGCTCAAGGGAGCTAACAATGAACCTCTTTGAAACCTACTTGATGCAGCTTTATGGGGCAAACAGTGAAGCTGATGTCTTTTACGAATATGCCCCAGACACTGAAATTCTCTCTTATAAGCACGCCCACTTCATCACTTATACCCAAGATGAAGTGAATGCCTATATCTTCGCGGCGCTTGATGAGCAGCTTCAGGGCGACATGGCCAAAACCATGATATGGCGAGAAGCCCTTTCGCCCTTAATGCAGCAAGCGCGCTATGACTTTGCCGAAATATGGGTGACGCACTATATAGAGAGTGGTGCATATAAACACATCTTCGGGCCAGTGAGCCGTGCAGAGCGGGTTTTGGGCGTGACCATTATCTTCACGATGGCATCGGTATTGCGTAATGTGATGGACATCGCCTTTCTTGATGCGCCGAAAAATTACAGCGACCTGCTGGATAAGCGGCTTAAGGACGAGGACGACATCCTAGAGGGTAAGCCACTCAATCATGGCGCATTGCGCGGCTTCCTCGAAAACTTCTTCAGCGATAACCCGCCAGAAGATTGGGCACACCGCGCCAACTGCGCTGATACCGTTTCGCGCTGTGCCAAAGCCACGGCACACTATGCGCTGCGCTGGTTTCGGGAATCCTACCCCGACATGCTGCGGCTCGATATGGGTGAACAGGCGCTCATCGAGGGGCTACAGACCATCATCGAGGGCAGTCTCATCGCTCATCAGCTCATCTACGATACATTTTTCGTTGATGGCGATATTATCTTAGGCAACATCGATGAAGAAGAGGCCGACCGCATCATGATGGAGATTTTCCGTCGGGTGATGCGCGCCTCGCGCGTGCAGAAGCTCTATTGGAGCATTGGCGTGCCGGGCATCTCGAACTTCGATTTTGACGATGACGACGACGATTTAGAATTGGGCTAATGCCGAAACGGGGCGGCTCGCCGGGCCTGCCCCTAACTACACCTACACAAGCGCCCGCGCCTCGCGCTATAATCGTGTGTATGATGACCACGAAACGTTTAGACGCGCTTTAGCACCCCCAACCCATACACCCCCACGCCACAGCTGGCACAAGCCCGCTGTGTTTCGCCCGTTTTTCGCCCATAACAGGACAAGAGGCCGTAACCATGTTTGAAAAACTCGCGTCGATTGAGGCGCGCTACGAAGAGATTGAACGCCAGATGGCAGACCCAGAGCTGGCGCAAGACTATAACCGCATTACAGAACTGAGCAAAGAGCGCTCTAACCTAGAGGAAATCGTCCGCAACTATCGCCAATATAAAGACCTGCAGCAGCAGCTGGAAGAGGCGAAAGTCCTGCGGGAAGAGGGCGATCCAGAGATGCGCGAATTGGCCGAGATGGAAATCACCGAGATTGAAGAGCAACTGCCCGCCCTTGAAGATAAGCTCAAGCGCCTGCTGTTGCCCAAAGACCCGCGCGACGACAAAAACGTGATTATGGAAATTCGTGCGGGCGCGGGCGGTGATGAAGCTGGCCTATTCGCCGCCGATTTGTTCCGCATGTATACCCGCTATGCCGAGGCGCGCGGCTGGAAGGTGGAAGTTATCGACCAGCACGAGACGGGCGTCGGCGGCTTTAAGCAGATTACGTTTCTCATTCGCGGGCAAGGCGCTTATAGCCGCCTGAAATACGAAAGCGGTGTGCATCGTGTGCAGCGCGTGCCCGTCACCGAAAGCCAAGGGCGCATCCACACCAGCACCGCCACGGTGGCCGTCCTTGCCGAAATGGATGAGGTGGACGTTGAACTGGATATGAACGATGTGCGCGTGGATGTGTTCCGTTCTCGTGGGGCGGGCGGTCAGTCGGTCAATACGACAGATTCCGCCGTGCGTATGACACATATCCCGACGGGCATCGTGGTAGAAGTACAGGACGAACGTAGCCAGCTGCAAAACCGCATTCGCGCTAAGCAAATTCTTTTGGCGCGGCTCTATGACATGGAAGCGCAAAAGCAGCGCGAGGCCGTAGAAGCAGAACGGCGCGGGCAAGTGGGTAGCGGCGACCGCAGCGAGAAAATCCGCACTTATAACTACCCGCAGGGGCGCGTCACCGACCACCGCATTGGCATGAGCGTGTATAACTTGCCAGCGGTGATGGATGGCGACATCGACCCGTTCATTGACGAACTGGCCACGCGCGAACAGGCCGAACTGCTGGCCTCTGCGGAATAAGCAACAGCCCCTTATAAAGCGACAAAACACCAACAGCCGCCCGACTTTTAAGGGCGGCTTTTCGTTTGCGGGAAATCCGCAACCCGATACAATATGAAAAATAGCCATCACATTTGGGGGCATCATGGAGCAATCCTTAAAAGTATTCATCAGCTACCGCCGCAGCACTTCGCTATATATCGCCATCGCGCTTAAAGAAGCGTTGGAAAAGCGCGGGTATGATGTTTTTCTCGATTTGCGTAACTTAGAAACGGGGGATTGGCTGGAACAGCTATTGCAGGAAATCCCGCGCCGCCACTTCTTCCTGCCTATTCTGGCGCATGGCACGCTAGAGCGCATCCACCAACCCAATGACGTACTGCGGCGAGAAATAGAGCAAGCGATTGCCACTGACCGCCATATTGTCCCTGTATTGATTGATGACTTCTCCTTTTCACCCGATGTCAGGACGAACTTCTTGCCGGGCGAACTGGCGCGCCTCTCTAGCTACCAATCTGTGAATTTGAAATATCCTTATCTATATGCCAGCGGGCAAAAGGTGCTGAATGCGTTTTTCGATGATTTTTGCGAACGCTACTTGCGCTTAGCTGATGCCGCCCCCATTGAAAAAGGCGATACGCCTATCCCGCTTCAGGAAGCATCGACCACGCCAACCGCCCCAACTGATGAACAATTCAAAGCCGAACAATACTTTTTGCAGGGCAACAAAGCGCTAGAGGAAAAAGACTATCGCACAGCCATACACTGGTATACCCAAGCCCTAGAGCTAGACCCAACAAGCGCCAACGCCTATAACAACCGCGGTAATGCTTACTACAACATTAAGCAATTTGACCAAGCTTTTGCGGACTATGACCGCGCCATAGAGCTAAGCCCGAACTTCGCCATGGCCTACAATAATCGCGGGTTGGCTTATAGCGATTTGGGGCAATATGAGCGCGCCATTGAGGATTACAACCGCGCCATTGAACACGACCCGAACGACATTGCTGCGTTTGTCAATCGTGGTAGCGCTCATCGAAAGAGTGGCCAATATCGCCAAGCCTTTGACGATTACCAACGCGCCTTAGAACTTGATCCCAATTTGACAGAAATTTACAACAATATCGGCAATGCTTATTATGATTTAGACCAACTAGAGCAAGCATCTCAATATTACCAACGTGCCCTAGAACTTGACCCTAATAACATTCTGGCGCATTATAATCTGGGCAGTACCTACAGAAGATTAAGCCAACATCAACAAGCCCTCGAACATCTCACCCGCGCGATTGAGCTTGACCCTAGCTATGTAGATGCCTATATCAATCGCGGCTTAGTTTATGATGACCTTGGCCAACCACAACAAGCCATTGAAGACTATACCCGCGCTATTCACATGTCTCCCAATATCGCCAGCGCCTTTTTCAATAGGGGCACAGCTTACTATGATATTGGCCAATATCAACTAGCGCTAAATGACCTCAACCGTGCCATCGAGCTTAATAGCGAATACGCTGTTGCTTATTGCAATAGAGGGTTAACCCATAACAAGTTAGAGAATTACCAAGCTGCGATTGAGGACTATTCACGGGCAATTGAGCTATATCCCGATTTTGCGCTGGCCTATAACAACCGCGGCAATACCCTCAACACAATTGGCGAATACCAATATGCTGTTCAAGATTGCACCCGCGCCATTGAGCTTGTCCCCAATTATGCCGTCGCTTATGCCAATCGGGGCAACGCTTTCTATAATCTCGGCCAATACCAACAGGCCATTGATGATTACACGCGCGCCATCGAACTCAATCAAGCGCTAGAAGAAATTGTGTCGCCATGGTTGGAAAAGGCCAAATTCAATAATCTACTCAACAATACACGGGGCTTTTTCAACAATTAGCGACATACCAAACAGGCCGGCAATTCACCGGCCTGCCTTGCATTTACCCTATAACTCTTCGCGGGCGCGGGCGAAGAGGGCGCGCACCTCTTGCGCCGTTTGCGCCTCCACAAGCGCGGCCTGTAGCGTTTGTGCCAGTGCTTTGGGGATATAACGCGGCTCGAACGGGCGGACGCTCTTACGCCCCAGCCGCCGCAGTGCGAACTTCTCCCAGCGCTTGAGTTCGGCGCGAACCGCCTCTGCAGTGAGGGCGCTCTCTGGTGTTTCGCTAGCGGATGGCATGGCCGCCCGCCGCGTTGGTGGCGCTTCGCCCCAATCCACTGGCGGCAGCCCAAAGTAGCGCGCCCGAATTTCGTTGATGCTCAACACCGGATAGGCCGAACGCAACTCCAACAGGCGCGCCCGCGCATCCGTCGGGCGGATGTCGTCGAAGGCGGCTAGGTAGTCCCCGCCCCAAAATGGCAATAGCTCCTGCGTGATTTTCTGTGCTAGGCGCACCAGCTTTGGCCAGAGTGTGCGCTCGATGAACTGGCGCTCGGCAACGCGGGCGTTGGCTTCGGTGGCGTTCTCGCTCATCAAGGCGACAGGCACGCCGAAAATCTGCAAAATCTCATCGCGGTTGGCGCGCCGACCCTGCAAAAAGTCCATCTCGTGGTGCGACAGGCCAATATCCTGCCATTCCACCGCCGACCCACGCAGGAAAGCCGTCCGTCGTTGGGGGCCGCCATAGCTCTCGCGCCATTCGCGTTTGATGCGCTCAAAATCAGCATCGGTGACATACTCCTTGATGCTGACAATGCCAGCAGGCACGCCATTATCACGCCCGAACGTGTTGCGATTCCAGCGCGCCATGTCGTAATCGGTCAGCACGGCCAGCCGCGCCACCTCTAAGGGTGAAAGGCCGTAATAGTCATTGGCGGGATGCCAACGCTTGAAGTGCACCACCTCCACCACTTCTAAGGGGATGCGCTGGCCATCCACCTCGTAAATGTAGCCGCGCACATGGTGCTGTGGGTGTGGCACAATACTGACGCGGTCGGGGCGCAGCGGCCAAATTTCTACAGGCTTGCCCGCCGCATCGCCCACCAAAAACCAGTAAGCGTTGCCCGTCAACTCCAACATGCCCACTGTCTGCTCGAATAGCTCAAAGCGGCTCAGAAAGGGGTTGGGCGCATCTAGTAATGTGAGTAGCGGATGCACCGCCACCTGTAAACGGCGGTCGCCCTCGTTGTGGTAAATGTGCAGGGGCACTAATGCAGCGGCCTCGGCGATGCGGTTCACCGCCGTATAAACCCAC
This sequence comes from Anaerolineae bacterium, assembly GCA_034435735.1. GTDB lineage: Bacteria > Chloroflexota > Anaerolineae > Aggregatilineales > Phototrophicaceae > S146-30. The sequence continues at coordinate 8,602 of DAOTWU010000224.1, forward strand.
GCCGATTGTTGGTAAGCGCCACTATGGGCGGGCTGCACCACATCTGGCGGTTGGGGCGCGTTATGCACGGCGACGGCGGCCACATGCGCCGCTTCATGACGTAACCGCGCTTTATTGTCGCGCCCGTTGAATAGTTGGCCAAGCCAATTGAACATCCTCGCTCCTCTCTGCTGTTCCTGATGGCTTAAGGGGTAAACTTAACGTTTAACTTGCTTTCAAAAAGTTTGAATCGGGGTTACAATATATGCGTGGGGGTAATAATCTTCGCAATATCCCCAACTATCGGAAGCGCTGCTCCTCAGAACAGCATGGAGCGAATGCCCATGAGTGATAAGCAACTTTTTTCAACCATGTTCGACAATGCCGACATCATGTTGCAACAGTACCAGCAAGCGCTAGAAGCCGCGGGCTATGTGGTGTATATCACCGACGAGAACGGCTATTTTATCCATGTCAGCCCTTCGGTGGAGCAGCTCACGGGTTATAAGCCCGAAGAAATTGTCAACAACCACTTTACGTGGATAATCGTCGAGGAATGGCGCGAGCGCGTCCTAGATTTTTACCGCACACAATACGAAAAACAGACGCCGCGCACCATTTACCGCTTCCCGATTGTGCGGCGAGATGGCCGCCAGCGTTGGGTGCGGCAGGTGGTGGTGCTGGTGAAGAATGGCGATAAGCTACACTTTCAGGGTGTGGTGCAAGATGTCACCAGCTATAAACAAACAGAGGACGCGCTAGAAGTTGGTTCGGTGCGCTATCGTGCCCTATTAGAGGCCATCCCCGATTTGGTGTGTGTGCTCAATAGCGAAGGGGTGTATGAAGACTTTCACGCCCGTGCTGAACTGGACTATTTACTGCCGCATCCCCCGCACGAAATCATTGGCAAGCCGCTCCCTGAGGGCATTTTCCCGCCGCTTTATGAGCAGCAAGCGCTCGCCTTCCTCCAGCGCACCTTGCGCACTGGCCTGCCCCACAGCTTTGAATATTACGTCAAGCTAGACGATGGGGACATCATCTGGCTAGAAGCGCGCATGGTGAAGCTGGACGATAATAACGTGCTGGCGATTGTGCGCAATGTCAACGAGCTGAAAGAGATTGAGACCAAGCTGGCCAGCTATGTCGTCGAACTCAACGTTATGCAATGGATGGAGCAAGACCTCGCCCAGCATTTGGATTTGGCCTATGTGCTGGAAATTGGCCTGAAGCATATTTTGCCCATCAGCGGCGCAGACTGTGGCTTCATCATCACCACCGATAACAACACCCTCAAAATCGCCCATAGCAAGGGCAATGATTGCAACGTAAAAAAGCTGACCGCCAGCCAGAAAAAAGTGCTGAAGCAGGTCATGGAATCGCGCGAGATTATGACCGTGGGCGATATGCAAGATATGCCAGACGCCGCCCCACTGGACAAAGAAGCGCGCGCTTGTGTGGCTATACCGCTGGTGACGCATGAGCGGGTGTTGGGCGCGTTGGTGCTAGAGTCGCGCACGCCCCACCGCTTTTCTGAGAGCATGGTGGAATTCATCAGCTTGTTAGCGTCGCGTTTGGCGGCGGCGCTCGATAACGCCATTTTGTACGAGCAAATTGGCCAGCAGTTCGAAGAGCTACAGCGCCTCTATGAGCAGGTGCAAGAGCTAGAGCAGCTCAAAACGGATATGATTCGCATCGCCTCGCATGACTTGCGCGGGCCAATGGCGACAGTGCTCGGCTTTGCTGAACTGATTGGCTGGCAGGACGAGAACACCAACTTGACGCCGCAGCAGGTGGATTATATGCGGGAAATCACGCAGGCGGTGCGGCGGATGCAATCAATTGTGAACGATTTCCTCTCGGTGGAGCGCGTAGAGGAGACGGCTAAGGGGCGCACCTTCGGCCATATTGATTTGCGGGCGCTGGTCATACAGGCCGCCGATGAATACCAAACGCGCGCCGCCCACCACGGCCAACATTGGCAAGAGGACATTCATAAAAAACCTGTTTGGGTGTTCGGTGACCCCGCCCAACTTTATGAAGCCATCAGCAACTTGCTGAGTAACGCCATCAAATACACGCCACGCGGCGGCACGGTTACCCTGCGCTTGACGATTGAAGATGATGAGTGGGCGCTGTTTGAAGTGGAAGATAGCGGGCTGGGCGTGCCATTAGAGCAGCAGGGAGAGCTATTCCGCCCCTTCTTCCGCGCGGTCAATGTGCGCAAGAACAAAATCGAGGGCACGGGGCTGGGGCTGCATTTGGTGAAGAAGATTATTGACCGTCATGGCGGGCAAATTGTCTTCCGCAGCGTGGAGGGCGTGGGGAGCACCTTCGGCTTCCTGCTCAAACTAGACAACAACAAACGGAAGAAGTGATTAACTCGCGTCTAATACCGCAACTTGTTCAATACGGGCAGGCGGTTCATCGCTTGTGATGAGTTCAA
>DAOTWU010000225.1:0-11383 GCA_034435735.1 Anaerolineae bacterium
GAAACACCTATTATTATCGTGCTCAATAAAGTGGATTTATGCGAAGAAACGCCCGATACCGTCGTTTACACTGAGTTGGTTGCGCATGAGCACGTTTTCACCATCAGTGCGCAGGAAGGTTTAGGGGTGAATGAGCTAGTTGAATACTTACTAGAGCGCCTGCCCCTTGGTCCTCGATTCTACCCTGCAGAGCAAATCACCGAGCGTAATATGCGCTTTACAGCCGCTGAAATTATCCGTGAAAAAGTGATATTACATACCGAAAAAGAGATACCGCACGCGGTCGCTGTCGTAATTGATAGCTATCGGGAGTACGAAAATCGGGTTGAAATCACCGCAGCAATTTATGTTGAGCGAGAGTCTCAAAAGGGCATCTTAATCGGTAAAGGCGGGCAGATGATCAAGCGCATTGGCAGCGAAGCGCGGCAAGAACTTATTCAAATCGTTGGCATGCCTGTGCAGTTAGATTTGCGGGTGAAAGTGCTTAAAAACTGGCGAAAAGACCCCAACCTCACCAAAAGGCTGGGATATAGCTTGCCAAAGGGCAAAAATAAGGGTAAGAAGCGCTAACCATTTAGTGATGTAAGATAAGCACGGCCAGCTTCAACGTCTGCATTAATCTGGGCGATGAGTGACTCGATACCATCAAATTTTTTCTCTGGGCGCAAGCGCTTGAGGAATTCAAAACGGAGATTTTGCCCGTAAATATCTTGCTGGAAATCTAGCAAGTGCACCTCAACGGTTACATTGTCGCCAGCGAATGTTGGGCGAACGCCAACATTAGTTACGGCCATATAGCGTCGATTATCTAACCACGCCCAACCAGCATAAACGCCATTGGCTGGGATAATACGCCCTTCCCAAACCGACACATTAGCGGTGGGGAAACCAATCTTGCGCCCGCGCTTCTCACCATGAACGACTTCCCCACTAACCGGATAAGGTCGCCCAAGCCAACGATGTGCGGTTTCTACATCACCAGCATAAAGGCGCTCACGAATTGCGGTGCTGCTAATGACCTCTCCCGGATTTTCGGTACGCATCATATCTACAACTTCTACGGTGAAGCCTTTTTGCTCCCCTTGAGTGCGCAAGAAATCCAAATTACCCTCTCGTTTATATCCCATAGCAAAATTAGCGCCAACCCAAAGCGTACGCATCTGCAAGTGATTGAGTAACATATCAACAAAATCAGCCGCACGTATTTGGCGCACCTGCTCGTTAAATGGATGCGTAATCACATGGTCTATGCCGTGCTTCATCAAAAGTTCTGCGCGTTCCTCTGGCGAGGAAAGATAATAACGCCCAACTTGGCCACGCAAAACAATATCAGGGTGTGGGAAGAAGGTTAACGCCACCGCTAACCAACCTGCTTCCCGCGCTTTATTGCTCAAACGCTTGAGTAATTGTTGATGGCCGCGATGGACGCCATCAAATACACCAATAGTGACAACAGAAGGGCGTTCCAATTGCGCATCTGTGAGATTACGAATGTGTGTCATGTTGGCTCCCGTAGGGGTGCGCCTGCAATTAAGCAGCTTCAATCGTCAGCGTTAGTATTGTAGCAACTTTATGTCAAAAAAACCTTATGCGGTTTTAGATATGTGCCTGCAACGCGAAGAAGAGCCATAAAACGGCCATCTGCTGCATAAGCGCGGATAAGTGTATCCGTTGGCAATGATTGCTCGTTCTTTATCGGGCGACCGTGACGAATATCATTTTCTGTCACAGGGGATAAAGTAATAGCAGGCCATGACTGCAAGGGTGTATCTGGGGGGAGCAAAAATTGCTGCCAATCTTCATTCAAAAGTTGGTTCAGTGGCACAGCTTGCTTAATGGAAAAATCGCCACTAGCGACGCGGCGTAAATCGCTTAAGTACGCACCACACCCTAGAACCTGCCCTAAATCATGTGCTAGGCTACGGATATAAGTGCCCGAAGCACAAGTAATATCCAACGCCACAAAAGGTGGCTCCCACTTCAAAATATCGATGTTATCAATTTGTACTTGTCGCGGCTGAAGTTCAATTTCATCGCCTGCACGAGCGATTTCATAGAGCTTTCGCCCGCCTTGCTTGATGGCGCTATATATGGGCGGCAATTGTTCTATTGTGCCGATAAAGCGTGACAAGGCATTTTCTACATCTGCCCGCGTTATATGGGTAATATCATTCTGTGCAGCTATTTCGCCCTCAGCGTCATAGGTGGTCGTTGTTATGCCTAAGCGTACTTGAGCAATATAGCGTTTTGTCTGGTGCATCGCATATTCGCTGAGCCGCGTGGCAAAACCTATACAGACGATTAACACGCCGGTAGCCAGAGGGTCCAGCGTGCCGGCGTGTCCAACTTTCTTTATACCAGTATGGCGGCGAATTTTCGCCACAACATCGTGGCTTGTCATACCTGAGGGCTTATCCACATTGAAGAAGCCCCCTAATGTGGTATTAGACAACGATTCGCTTCCCCTTCCGCGCTGCTTTTTTCACAAGACTGAGCACACGCTCTTTAGCAACCTCTAACGGTCCTTCAACCGTCGCGCCCGCAGCCTGTGGATGGCCACCACCGCCAAGCTCTAAAGCAACTCCGCTCACATCAAACCCGGGGCGGCTACGCATGCTAATTTCTACTGAACCATCAGCCTTCTCTTTGAAAACAACGGAAATTACGGCTTCGCTCACACGGGCGAGAAAACTCACGAGGCCGCCGTCGGTGACATCTTCAAGGCCAACCGCTTGATAATCTTGCTGAGTTATCGTTGCGTAAATAATTGCTCCATCTAGTTGGGTAGAAGGCAAAGCACGCTTCCATAACTCAATCGTGTCGTAGGTGCGGTGGTCTAGTGCGTTTTCTGTCACGGAGGCCAAAGAAACCCCAGCAGCAATTAACTCTTGTGCTATAGCGAGCGTATCTGCCGTGACATTAGATGTGCGAAAGCCCAGCGTGTCTGTCACTAAACCAGTTAAGAGCGGATAAGCTACATCTTTATCGATAACATGCCCCATATGCTGTAACCAGCGAAAGACAATTTCCGTGGCAGAAACAGCAGAAGAAGTCACTAACTGCACATCGCCAAAAAGATTGTTCGTGCCGTGATGGTCAATGTTGACAGTTTTATCACTATGGGAAGCACCATATTTCCCCACTTCACCATAGCGGGTGTCATCGCCACAATCGGTGGCAATCATCAAATCCCACTGCCCTTGCGTCAATTGTGAATGCACAAAATCTGAACCGGGGATAAAGCGTAAATAGGCCGGTGTGCCGCCATCTACGGCTTGCGTGACCGTTTTCCCCATTTGCTTTAAAGCATGACCAATCCCCAGCATTGAGCCAATTGCATCACCATCTGGCGAAACATGTGTCACGACAAGGATGCGTTGGGCTTGACGAACTAGCTGGGTCGCTTCATCCCACTGTGTGACATTAAGACTCATCTAAGTCCTCTTCTTCGGTAGAAATATTGAGTGTATCCAAAAGTTGGTTGAGGCGTTCGCCCTGTTCCAATGTTGTATCCCAGCGAAAGTGAAGCTCTGGTGTGCGACGCAAACGCACACGCTTCCCCACCTCGCGACGTAAGAAACCAGAAGCACGGCGTAATCCCGCCATCACATCGTCACGGCGGGATTCATCTCCTAAGGCATTCACATAAACAGTGGCATACATCAATTCTGCGTCTAACCGAACTTCTGTAATAGTGACCCCGTCTAAGGCGGGGTCAGACACTTCACGCAGGAACAATTCACTCAGAATTTGCTGAATACGTTCCGCCATTCGATCTTGTTTGAGGGACATGGCTAATTTGCACGCTCCATCACATAGAACTCTAACACATCACCCTCTTCAAATTCGCTGAAACCATCAAGCGCAACGCCACACTCGAAGCCTGAACGCACTTCGCGCACATCATCTTTTTCGCGCTTGAGAGAGCTAATCGAGAGGCCTTCTGCTAGCACATCTGCACCACGTATCACGCGGCATTTAGCATTACGGCGAATAATCCCATCCCGCACATAACACCCTGCGATATTACCCGCGCGGCGAATATGGAAGACAGCGCGCACCACAGCAGAACCAATAACCTTTTCCGCATATTCAGGCTCTAGCATACCCTGTAGCGCAAGCTCAAGGTCTTCAAGCAATTTGTAGATAACCCGATAAAGGCGAATTTCTACGCCATGAGCTTCGGCAGCACGTTGGGCAGCGTTATCAACATCAACATTAAAGCCAATGACAATAGCACCGCTCGCACTCGCCAACATCACATCGCTTTCGCCAATATTGCCAATATCAGCAGCAATGATGTTCACCTTAATGCCGTCCGAACTATCATCAGAGAGACGGTTAATCTGGTCAACAAGCGGTTCAAGAGAACCTTGCACATCAGCTTTGACAATGAGCGTGAGTTCTTTTGTTTCACCACTTTGGAATTGGGCAAAAACATCTTCCAGTGAGATAGCGCGGTGCGCTGATTGGCTGTGTGAAGCAGCTTCTTCTTGCCGCTCGGCGACGATGCGGCGGGCTTCTTTCTCATTTTTAACTTTTTCGAAAATATCGCCCGGTTGTGGTGGCTCGCTTAGGCCTAAAACGCGGACAGGAGTCGATGGCGGCGCTTGTTTAACTTGATTACCAACTTCGTCAAACATCGCTTTGATGCGGCCATAGGTTAAACCTGCAACCACAACATCACCCTGCTTAAGCGTACCATTGAGTACCAACAATGTGGCCAATGTGCCGCGGCTACGGTCAATCTCCGCTTCAAGTACAATGCCTGCCGGATTACCCTTAGGGTTGGCAACAATCTCTGTATCTTCAGCAATCAGAAGAATGGCATCAAGTAAGTCATCAATACCCTCGTTCTGTGGGGCGCTAACAGGCACCATCAGAGTATCGCCATCCCACTCATCGGGCACTAGACCCATTTGAGCTAACTGCTGTTTGACAAGCTCAACATTGGCATTTGATTTATCAATTTTTGTAATTGCTACAACAATGGGGACGTTGGCGGCACGAGCATGTTGATACGCTTCGCGCGTTGTAGGCATGACACCGTCATCCGCAGCAACTACAAGAATGGCAATATCAGCCCCTTGTGCACCGCGTGCGCGCATGGCGGTAAAAGCCTCATGGCCTGGCGTATCGAGGAATGTGATAATCTGGCCTTGATGCTGGGCACGGTACGCACCAATGTGTTGGGTAATACCGCCAGCTTCCCCCTCTGCAACACGGGTTGACCGAATAGTATCCAGTAAAGTGGTTTTACCGTGATCAACATGGCCGAGAATTGTCACAACAGGAGGGCGAGGCTTCAGGTCTTCGGGGCGTTCATTTTCATAGATAGAGCGCCATTTTTGCGTCGATTCTTCACGACGGCGCCGCTCTTCTTCCATGGCGGCGACTGCGCTAGCTGATTGCGCCTCGAAGCCAAACTCTTCAACCACGATGGCCGCGGTATCGTAGTCAATTGTTTGGTTAATCGAAGCCATAATGCCATTATTGATGAGCTTCTTCATCACTTCAATGGGGCTGGCTTCGATAAGGTCCGCCAATTCACGAACCGTAAGATAGTCAGGGATTAGAACTGCTTGCTTTTCCTTTGCCATAACGCCTCCGTTTTCACTGTGGCGGCGGGCAGGGAAAAGCTATACAGGAGGACTGCTCCCCTTGCCTACCGCCTACTGGCAAATCGTAGAATAAATATCGTGGCCATCATGAGTCGGTGGCCTGCTGGAGCTGCTGCATTAAAGCAGCGAACTGTTCTGTCGTTAAAGAAACTCGTAGTGCATCGCTCAGCACTTTGGCATTCATCGCGCGCATACGGCATTCCGGTTGATTACAAATATAAGCGCCACGACCGGCAGCTTTTCCGGTAAGGTCTATCTGTACCCCTTCTGGGGTATAAACGAGACGAATCAGCTCGCGTTTAGGGAAAGATTTACGGCACGCAATGCAAGAACGCATAGGAATATGCTTTTTCCGAGCGTGAGCTTGCTTTGTCATTGGTGCTAGCTCTCCCATTCATCATCAAGCCAATCATGACGGGCACGGCGCTTATTGCGTTTTTTGCGGCGTAGAGACACTGACGAAGTATCTATTTCGTCTTCGTCATCATCTTCATAAATATTGAATAGTGGTGGACGACGATTATTACGTTCCTTCTTGCGCTTCTTGCCACCAGACTTCTTCGGCTTTAACACAAGGTCTGGGTTCTCAACCGCATCGTCATCGACTTCATCAACTCTTTGCTGTCGCCGCTTAGGCTTTTGCCGCGCTAGCCGCTCCTGACGTTGACGCTTCTCATCATCGAGATACACGTCCAATTCCATTTCATCGTCACTACGCTTGGAATACGCCATGAGAACCTCTTAATTAGAACTCGAAATCATCATCCCATTCACCACGACGGCGAGAACCTTTACGGCGACGGCGTGCGACCATCTTTCCACTATCTTCATCATAGATAAGATCGCGACGCTTTTTCTTTTTCTTTTTCTTGCCTGATTTAGAGACTCGGTCAATGTCATCATCAAAATCATCATCGAAGTCTATATCAAGCTCCGCCTCTGATTTCTTCGGTGCTGATGAGGTTGGCTCTTCTTCCTCGTAAACCGGCTCGCCAAAAACATCAGGAACAATCTCTGGTTCGGAAGCCATTAACTCGGCAAAGGATTCTTCTTCCTCTTCTTCAATTGCCACCTCAGGCGCTTCAGTTTCATCAGTATCTACCAAAGCTCCAACTTCTTCACCAACTTCAGCTTCCTCGGGAAGCAGCTCTTCTACAGACTCATCAATATCAATCGCCACAACAACAGCATCTAAGGCCTGTTGTAGTCGTTCTAATGAGCCTTCTGGGAAGTTCTCTAAACGACGACGAATCGATTCTTCATCAATGAGGAAACGCAACATGATTTCGCCCACAGTGCCAAATGATTCAAGGGCTTCTATCATGTCATCGGGCAAGTCTAAAACACTGATTGGGATTGAGAAAGCAGCGGCGGGTAATGTCGCACGAACTGCATTGATTTCTTCCATCCGAGCAGCACGCTCTGCAAGGCGTGCATCAAGCAGTGTGCGTTCGGCTATATCAGCAAAGCGCCCAAGAATATTGAATTCCTCAGGCATAACCGCACGGTTGGCCTCGCGTTTGGCCATGATAGTCCGTACTTGCTCAATCATATCCCCATGAGTTTCATGCAGCGCATTTAATGGGGGCACATCCAACATAGAAAGCGCATCCTGCACCGCTTCACTCACACTCTTAATGTCAATACGCCAACCTGTCAACTTTGCAGCAAGGCGGGCATTTTGGCCTTCGCGGCCAATAGCTAGTGAAAGCTGATCATCGGGCACGAGAACAATAGCGGTACGGCCTGCATCAGGGTCATCATCAAGATATACCCCTGTCACACGTGCTGGGCTTAACGCTTTAGAGATAAATACCTCTTGATCGGGATTCCACTCGATGACATCAATTTTTTCGTCATTGAGTTCTTTCACAATGTTCTGAATGCGAATACCGCGCATACCTACGCAAGCACCAACAGGATCGATGCCATCTTGAAGCGCAGCAACGGCAACTTTAGAGCGATAGCCAGCTTCGCGGGCGATGTTTTTAATCTCAACTTGGCCGTTATAAATTTCCGGCACTTCATATTCAAGTAAACGGCGCAGCATGTTGCGGTGACTACGGCTTACAGTAATTTCTGGTCCTCGATTTGCGCGTTTCACTTCGTAAACGTAAACGCGCAGTTTATCATGCTGGCGATAGCGCTCACCTGGGATTTGGTGTTGGCGAGGCATACGCCCCTCTGCGCGGCCTAAACTAACAATCACCGTTCCTTGGCTAATGCTTTGGACAGTGCCTGTCATTAAATCGCCTTCACGCTCAGAAAATTCTTCAAAAAGCGCTGCTCGCTCGGCTTCGCGGATTTTCTGTAAAATGACCTGTTTAGCATTTTGGGCAGCGATGCGGCCAAATTGTTTGGTCGGTATTTGCACCTGTACCATAACCAAATCGCCAATTTGCGCTTCAGGGTCATAAAAGCGGGCGGTTTCTAAATCTACCTCAGTATCTGGTAGTTGAACTTCGTCCACGACCTCTTTTTCAGCGAAAATGCGGATGCGCCCTGTATCAGGGTCAATACGCGCTTCAATATGCTGGGCATTACTAGCATCAAAATGGCGACGGTAAGCAGATACCAAAGCGTTTTGCAACGCCTCTAATACTACCTCACGCGGGAGCGCGCGCAACTCTGCAATTTCGCTAAATGCTACTTCAAACTCGTTTCTCATGTTCCTGTTAATCCCACCTGAGCTTTGGCTTCAGGGACTCACCGAAAATTGATGTTGTGAAAAGGATTTGTCCGTATAACAACGAGAAGTGGGGGTTGCCCACTTCTCGGTGCAAAACTATATCGTAATCAAATCATAGCATGTGGCTATAAGGCTGTCAAGGTAAGCGCACGCAGGCAACGGCCTAAAAATTCATCGCCTTTTCTGCACAAATCAGATGATTTCATTCAATCGAACAGGGCGGTTTTCGTCAAAAGATTTTCGTGCGGCCAGCCCCATAACAACAGGCACACGCCCATCTAAACCAGAGACGGGTACAGGCGTATCATTCACCAGTGCATCGATGAACGCTTGCAGTTCAATGATATAACTTTCGGTATAGCGTTCGATGAAAAAGTGTAATGGTAAATCACGATAAACACTTTGCGCAGTCTGGATAGTAGCGGTATTCGGATAATTGTTTTGTGTACGGATAGCGCCACCACTGCCAAAAACTTCCACACGTTGGTCATAGCCATATACAGCTTGTCGACTATTATCGATAGTGCCAATGACGCCATTGCTAAATTTCAATGTGATAATCGCTGTATCCAAATCTCCCACTTCGCCAATTGCAGGGTCTACCATAACCCCTGCTGCAGTATAAACCTCCTCAACTTCTGAGCCAATCAGGAAACGCGCCATATCAAAATCGTGAATGGTCATATCGAGGAAAATACCACCAGAGACTTTGACATATTCAATGGGAGGTGGCGAAGGGTCTCGGCTGATGATGTGCAGAAGCTGGGGCGTACCAATTTCACCATTGATAACAGCTTGACGCACGCGGGCATAGTTAGGGTCGAAACGGCGGTTGAAGCCAATTTGTAGCGGAACACCCGCCTGCTCTACTGCTTGTAAGGCAGCATCAATTTTCTCTAAACTGTGGTCAATCGGCTTTTCACAGAAAACAGGTTTGCCTGCTCGTGCGGCTTCAATAATGAATTGAGCATGGGTATCCGTTGAAGAGCAAATAACAACCGCATCTATAGACGCATCCTCAAAAATCGTAGCGGGGTCATCACTAACGTTAGGAATACCCAAGCGTGTAGCCGTATCCTGCGCCGCATTTAAGCTAATATCAACAATCGCATTCACTTTCGCTTGTGGAATGTGATAAACGAGATTTTCGGCGTGTAATTTTCCAATACGACCTGCCCCAATAACACCAATATTCAACGTCATAGCATCATTGTCCTTTGTATGTAATTAGCGATAAGGCTCCATCCCATGATCAACAATGGGGAGACGTGGGTCTTTATATAGCCAAGTATCTTTTACCCATGCATAAGCGGGGTCATCGCTATTGGCCAGTGACTGCGCGCTACCTGCCAAAAAGTTGAGGTAATATGTGGTATAGCCATGGGCGCTAACAACTGGATGATACCCTTCGGGCACTAAGACCATATCGTGCTGCTGTGCCATCATCAAACCATCAATACTGCGGTCGTCATTATAGACGCGCTGATAAGCATAGCCATTAGGTCGATCAATTTTGTAAAAATAAATTTCCTCTAAATCTGCTTCAAGAAGGTTGCCGTTTTCATCAACGCGGTGAACATCATGTTTATGTGGTGGATAGCTTGACCAATTCCCACTAGGCGTATAAACCTCTACACAAACAATACGATGGCAATCGAACCCCGGCGGAATAATGCCATTAATTTGGCGAGTGGCATTAGCACCACCGCGTATCTCTATTTGGCTCATCTGTGGAGTGATGAGTTGGGCGGGATGGTCTTCATCTGTTGGTACCCAACAAGTGGCAATTTCCAGCCCATCGGTGAGCGCCTCTATTTCAAAATCGGTGTTGCGAGAGAGGTAAATAGCATAAGGCATCCCACTAAACACATTGGGGCGGCGACCAACATTCGCCCATTCGCCTTTACTAGTGCGCACATTGCACACACCGCCTAAAATAACATGGGCATACTCATAATCACCTGTTTTACCATCATAGCGCTGCCCTTTATTTAAGCGGCGGGCTTCCATATTGAGGAACTCCCACCCTGCTTCCTCTGCAGTCACAGAGGCAAAAACGCCTGTGCCGCCTGTATCCTTAGAGCGTATTAACATAGTCTCGGATGTGTAACGCATCATACTTCCTTTAGGGCTATGTCTAATATTTTCCTACAATCTTACCGCGCATCAGAAAAGAAAGAAAAGCATATCGTCCAATTGGAAAGGGTTTTAGCTGCCTCTCGAATGAATGAGGTAAGATTGAGCTAGATAAATGATTGGGGAGCATAAAACAATGGCGATGACATATCCAACTTTTGATTTAAGTGGTCAGGTCGCTGTAGTCACTGGGGCAAGCAAGGGCATTGGCTATGGACTAGCAAAAGCATTAGCACATGCTGGGGTGAAAGTGATCGCCACAGCGCGAAGCATGGATGCGTTAGAAAAACTTGTTGAGGAAATCAAAGCAGAAGGCGGCGAAGCAACAGCGCTGTACATGGACATGCGCGACATTCAGCAAATACAACACACAATACAACAAGCACATGACATCTATGGCCGTTTAGATATTTTGGTCAATAATGCGGGGCTAGGCCACAACCATGACGCGCTAGACGTAACTGAAGCTGATTGGGATGAGATGATGGCGGTCAATCTCAAAGGGCTATTTTTCGCCTGTCAAGCAGCAGCAAAGTGGATGTTGCCACGTGGTTATGGCCGTATCATCAATATGTCATCGCAAGCGGGTGTTGTCGGTATCACCAAACATGCCGTTTATAGCGCCAGCAAAGGTGGTGTAAATATGTTGACCAAAGTACTGGCATTAGAATGGTCGGCAAAAGGGGTAACGGTCAATGCGGTAGCGCCAACATTTATTTACACACCAGGCACAGCCGAACGGTTAGATGACCCAGAATATCGCGCAGCAGTTGAGGCACGAATACCGTCGGGGAAAGTAGGTACAATTGCTGACGTAGCCGCCGCGGTAATGTATCTTGCATCCCCATCGGCCAGCATGGTCACTGGGCACATTTTGCTAGTTGATGGCGGCTGGACAGCACAGTAAAAATCAGGGGATAGCGTGGTAGCTATCCCC
>DAOTWU010000226.1:0-3539 GCA_034435735.1 Anaerolineae bacterium
TGCGGAAGAAGGCCGCCTGCTCCAATGTGTTCAAAAACGCCGTTTCCTCTTCACATAGTGGTTGCATATCTAGCTCTAAGCCGATGGCATAGGCCAAATCGGAGACTGTTCGTAAAAGCCAGACCATCATCTCGCCAGTTAATTCAATCTGAGAGCGATAGGGTTGCAGGTTGGGCATCTTGAGTGGCCCATAGTGAGGTACGAAAATCACATGTGCTGCGCCGATGTCGCTGGCATCGGCTAGTGCTTCTCGTAGGGCGCTGATAGCTGCCTCGCGCTCGTCTAGCTCTGGTGAAACATAGCCATCTATTCGCCCCATGTGCACCCCTGCCGCTTGTAGCCCTTGCTGGTGTAACGCTTGCGCAATTTCAGGCACACGCTCGCTGAGTCCCTGTGCGATAAATTCTATCCCGTCTACCCCTGCGGCCTTCGCCGTTGATAGCTGCTCGCTCAATGTTGTTCCGTGTAATAAGTTTTCCTGTATCGCGAATTTCATCGTAAGAAGCGCCTCCACGTTTGGTGAATGTTCAATGATGTGCCATTCTAACGCACTTTTGAAAGAAATTGGCTATATTTCGCGTTACAATAGAAGCGGACTTTCGTCCATATAAAAGGTTTGTATAAAGGAGAGTGTGTGATGAGCGATACCATCAAAAGTGTTTTGCGGATGATACCCTATGGCTTTTACGCGATTACTTCGCGCAATGGCGATGAAGTCAACGCCATGGTGGCCAACTGGCTGATGCAAGTTTCGTTTGAGCCGCGTTTGGTTGCGCTTGGCTTGGCCAAAAGCGCCCACACCCATAGCATCATCAGCGCGGGGAAGGTGTTTGGTGTGATGCTCTTTCATCAGGATGACAAAGACGCGATTATGCCCTTCACCAAAGGCACAGCCAAAAACCCCGATAAGATGAAAGATGCGAAATATACCGAAGCCCCAGAAACAGGCGTCCCCGTTCTAGAAGGCGTTTCTGCCTATCTTGAAGTGCGCGTGAAAGAAATTATCGATGTGGGCGGTGACCATGACATAGTCGTGGGGGAAGTTGTCGGCGCGGGCGTCAACAAAGAGCTAACGCCGCAAGAGGTGTTGAGTTTGCCCACACTTGGCTGGAGCTATGCCGGCTAGATGTGCGAAAATTAAGGGGCTTCTTTCAGCCCCTTTTTAGTCTTAGTTCACGATAAAGCGTTCATACTCGTTGCTATCGGGATGCCCCCACACTGCCCAAAATTCCCGCGTTGCTGGCCGCATAATCACCGCGCCGCTTGTCTCTACATAGGAGGGCGCGACAGGGTAAACGCAAATGTTATCCCCATTGCCAGCGCGGTCACGAGTGAGCACCATTAAATCCTCTACACCAAGCGCTGGTTTTTGCAATAACCGCTGCGCCCGCTTTAAGCGCCCTTCACTGTGGCGAATGCGCTCTTCTGTGCTAGGGCGCTCCAATTCTTGGTGTTGGGGCGCTAAGCAATGGTTAGTGTGGACAATGCTCTCATCGCTCAATGGTGTGATGGTGTGGCTGGTGGGGAGCGCTTCAATGTTGTAGCCTTTGCCGTTGGCATCGCGCACCACGTAGTTATGTGCGCCAGCGAGGGGGGCTTCTGTAATACAACGGACTGCCGCCTCAATATCGCGCTGCATTAGCGCCTTGCGCACCACAAATGGCCATGTGACACCGATTTGCCCATCTGCTCCGCGCAGGTTATTGATGCCAATGGCGATACCCTCGCTATTCATGCCAATCATGCCGACGCACCCAACAGAGGTGAAAACCATGAACGATGGTTCATCTTGTGGATGCCCGTCGAGCAAAATAACGTGGGGCGTGGCGTCTTTGTGCATATCCCACGTTTGACCAATGAAGCCTTTGCCATCAATGGCGCGGCTATCAGGCACGATGAACGCCGTGCATTCATCCATTTTGCCATCAACGGGGCGCAACAATGCCAAATTATCCACATTGGCCAGTACATCGACAAAATCGGTGAAGCCGCCAACAACAACAAGGTCGGCGAGGCTCAATCCAGTGGCGTCGGCGATGCCCTGCATTTCCTCAACCAATTCTGGGGCATATTCACGATGCACCGCCAGCATGGCATCAGCAATCGCGATGACCTGTTCGCGTGGTAACGCTTTCCCCGCCCAAATTGGATCCATGCTCAGTTCCGTGCGCCCTTTGGTGAATTGGCGAATTTCATCGGCGAAGGCTTCTCCGTGTTGTCGCCCCATTTCGTAGTGTGAGCCTGATAGGTGTAAGCGGCGAATAGCGGGCATAGTTGTTCTCTTTCTGGCTGTCTTGCTCATTGTTTTTACAATGTTACAGGATGTTACTAGGCTTGCATAGCGACATCGCTAGATTGGTCTATGTCGTTTCTTTTGCCAATGGGGCGAGCTGTTCGCGGGTTGGGTGGGTGTCATCTGCTGCATTCCTCTGCTTATATACCCACGTATCCTCCCCTTGTGGTACGGTGATTGTTACCGTTGTGCCCGTATTTTCCTCGCTGGTGATGGATATTTCCCCGCCATGTAGCACCACTATTTGCCGCACAATCGGAAGCCCTAAACCTGTGCGCCCAGTTTTGCTATTGCGGGCATCATCGCTGCGATAAAATCGTTCGAAAATATGGGGTAGGTTTTTTGCTGGAATGCCTTTGCCATTATCTTGAATGGTGATAATAATCTGGTTACCAACATCCTGCACCCTAAAGCGCACATAGCCATTATCTTTGATGTGCCGCACCGCATTATCAAATAAGTGCATAAATGCCAGCCGTATATAGCGAATATCCGCCTTAATCACTATCTCTGGCGCGCGCGGTGTGACTTCCATATTGAATTTAATCTGGTGGCTATCAATGAGTGGTTGTACTTCGGCACAGATGATATTGACCAAGCTGTTTAACCGTATTGGGGTATAGTGAAAAGTTTTATCGTTATCCAGTTTAGCCGCTTCAGTCATCTCCTCGATGATGTCTTTGAGGCGATCGCTTTGCTGGCGAATTTTCTCAAGCGCTTGTTTCTTCTTATCTTCATCTTGCGCGCGCTCTAATAAAAACAAGCTGGTATAAATCACTGAGAGCGGGGTGCGAAAATCGTGGGAAACACTGGCGATAATACGGTTTAACACTTCTGCGCGTTCACGCTCCAACTCTAATTCAAGATTTTGCCGCTGTGCTTCTACCAGTTCACGAGCTTGTTGCTGGATGGTGTTGAGGTCATTATGGCGGATATATAGCAAAACACCGGTGATAGTCACCACAATCAAGTGAAACGCCAGCGCATCCAAAATGCGCGTGAACGGAAATTGGCCGAGGAATGGCGTTACAATCAATGCCAAAAAATTGTAAACGATGACTAGAACAACGTATTTTAGCGGCAATATCATCAGCCCCAATAGGGTGCTGAATGTTAAAAAGTAAAGGGGAAAGGTGACGTGCGTTTCTGAGACCAGCGTACCGCTACATCCTAACGTGCCTATGGACACGACGACGATTAACGCGCCAACGAAATAGTGGCGGCTACGGCTGAATAAGTAAGCGAT
>DAOTWU010000227.1:0-3804 GCA_034435735.1 Anaerolineae bacterium
ACTTTTGCCGAAATTTACCAAAGTGTTGCGCCGTCGGTGGTCTCTATCACTGTTTATCAGGTCAACGCGCAGGGCGCTATCCCCTATGGCAGCGGTTCGGGCTTTGTCATTGACGATAATGGCTATATCGCCACGAACATGCACGTTGTCGATGGCGCAGACCGCATTGACGTGAACTTTTTCGATGGCACGATTATGCAGGCGGATTTCATCGCGGGCGATGCCGATAGCGACCTCGCGGTTATCCGCGTAGACCGCCCCGCTGAGGAGCTTGTGCCGGTCACATTCGCCAATTCGGATACGTTAGAAGTTGGTCAAATGGTGCTGGCGATTGGTAACCCCTTCCGCCAGGATTGGACGTTGACCAGCGGTATCATCAGCGCATTGAACCGTACCATTCCCGGCTTAGATGTGTTCAGCATTGGCGGCGTCATTCAGACCGATGCGGCGATTAACCCCGGTAATAGTGGCGGCCCCTTGCTCAATGTGCGCGGCGAGGTGATTGGCGTGAACTCGCAAATTTTGACCGGTGGCCGCGCCGACCCCGCCAATAGTGGCGTGGGCTTCGCCATCCCCAGCAATTTGGTGATGCGCGTCATTCCCGAACTGATTGAGAAGGGGCGCGTTGATTATAGCTATCTCGGCATCAACAGTGAGCCAGAGATTACGCTTGACCTCATCGAAGCCTATAACCTGCCGAACAACATTCGCGGCGTCATCGTCAGCCGTGTCCGTAGCGATGGACCTGCGGCAGATTCTGGTCTGCGCAGCGCTTCTGCTGATAGTGTCGATGTGATTACGGCCATCGATGGCGTACCTGTGACGGGCTTCAATTCGCTCATTCAGTATCTATCCATCAACACCCGCCCAGGCGACACCGTCACGCTGACCGTCCTGCGCGATGGGCGCTATATCGACATCCCTGTGACGCTTGGCGCAAGGCCAGGGCGGTAAAATAAACGCTGTGAACTAGTCTATAGCCCACCGTGATGAACGGTGGGTTTTTATTCCCTGACGAATGTCATACTTCTGCCCCCATCTACTATGGCGGGTCTTGTCAGTATCTATAGCTTGCACTAGACTGTGTAGCCTTATAATAAGCATGGATGGCCTGCCTATCGGGATAAAGAGAGCAGAGCATGATGACAGAACAGCCGTTAACTATGGTTGTTATACCAACTTACAACGAACGGGAAAACTTGCCTTTAATCGTGGCCGAGTTGCTGGCTTTGCCCGTCAATGCCTTGCAAGTGCTGGTGGTTGACGATAACTCCCCAGATGGCACCGGGCAGGTGGCTGATGAGCTATCTGCCCAGCATGAAGGCGTCGTGCATGTGCTCCACCGCACCGAAAAGGCGGGGTTGGGGCCGGCCTATATCGCTGGCTTTAAGCGGGCGTTGGCGCTTGGTGCGGATTATATCGTGCAGATGGATGCCGACTTTTCCCACCAGCCGCGCTATATCCCCGATATGCTGGTCGCTATCGAAGGCCATGACATGGTGCTTGGCTCGCGCTTTGCCCCTGGCGGCAGTGTGGACGAAAGTTGGAGTTTCCTGCGTAAGCTGCTCAGCCTATGGGCGAACCGCATTTATGTCCCCGCCATCCTCCGCATCCCGCTCAATGACGCCACGGGCGGCTATCGTCTATGGCGGCGCGAAACCCTCATCGGTATTGATTTAGATACCGTGCGCTCTAATGGCTATGTCTTTCAGGTAGAAATGGCTTATCGTGCCTACCGCCTTGGCTACCGCTTAACGGAAATTCCTATCCACTTCCCCGACCGCAAGCATGGCGCATCGAAGATGAATTCCAGCATTGCCCTGGAGGCCGCTTTGCGCACGCTTCAGCTATGGTGGCGCTTGCGCGGCCTGAAGCCCGACCAGCGCCGCACGCAAGAATACGCCTAACCTGCGCAGCATCAACGCTCACTTCACGTTAAGCGCCTTGTTACCTTTTCCGTGCTATGATGGAACATATATAGCATGGATAATTTGGAGTTTGCGCTGTGAAGATTTATGGCTCGTGGGTTTTGTTGGTGTTGCTGTTCGTCCTGTCTCCGCTGTATGCGCAGGAAGACATCGTTTTTGAGGGGATGATTGACGATACTTCGCCAACCGCATCGTTTTCAGTGGAATTAAACGAAGGCGATGTTATCGGCGTTTATGCTGTGCCTGTTGATGGCGACCTTGACCCAACGGTTGAAATTCGGGAGCCAGATGGCGACATCGGCGCGTATAACGATAATGCCACCCCCGACACGGTCAATGCAACTGTGTTCTATACCGCGACCGAGAGCGGCACATATACCGTCATTGTCGGGCGCTATACCTTTGAGCCGACATCTGGCAGTTTCCTACTCACGATAGAATTCCTCGAAGAAGAACCACAACCCTCTGTTGCCGATTGGCGGGGGGCTAGTGATGGCGACCGTTATGTATTAAGTGGTTCGCCCCGCACCTACGAGACGGAGCATTTCATCATTCACTACACGCTCAGCGGCGATGACGCCACCACCGACCGCTATGCGGAAATCGTCGGGCAGGTCTTTGAATATGCGTGGCAGCTCCAAATAGAAGAGCTTGGCTGGCCGCCCCCACCGCCAGATTATGGGCGCGGTGGCGATGACCGTTATGACGTTTATATTGGCAATGTCTTGGGGCGTTATGGTTCGGCATTGGCTTACGCATCGCCTGATGCCGACCTCGCTGGTGATAATCCCTTCACCGAAGCAGTGGAGCAAGTCGCCGCCCCCAGCCATATTGTGATTGAAAATGGCTTCACCGAAATTGACGAGAGCACGCTAGATATGCTCTATACCACCGCCGCCCACGAGTTTAACCATGCGGTGCAATTCAACTTTGACTTTATGGAGCCGCATACTTGGTACTTTGAGGCGACGGCGGTCTGGATAGAAACCATCTCTAACCGCATTTCTGATGATGCGTGGGAATATAGCGATAACAACCTCTCTTATAATGAAGTGTGCTTTGGCACAGTGAGCGAAGACCCCAGCGGTTCGCTCATTTATGGCGATTGGCTCTTCTTGCAATCGCTAGTAGACCGCTATGGGGCTGACATTATCCAGACCTTGTGGCAGGAAATTGGCGAGTATGATGGCTTTAACGCCCTCAGTAAAGCTTTAGAGCGCTATGGCGATAATGTGCCCGATGCCCTAGAGCGCTATCGCTTACAGAACTTGCTGGGTGACTATAAAATTGAAACCGCCTTCGTCAATACCCTGACATTGACCGACCGCATCCGCCAGACTGGCGTCATTCATGCCCAAACAGGCGTGCAAGAGCTAGGGGCGAATTACTACGATGTGCGCTTGCCGCGCGGCCTCTATCGCGTCAATTTTGAGAGTGAAGATGGGCTACACCTATGGGCGGTTGGTATTTTAGGGGATGTGGCCGAACTCATCAATTTAGAGCAGGGCGGGGTGATTGATACCGATGCCTACGATTTCAACTATCTAGTGGTTTTTAACCCCAACTACGATAACAATGTCGATAGTTGCCGCAGCGCCCTTTACACCATTACCATCAGCCAAGTAGATGGCGAGGGCATACAACGCACCGCGCCCAGCGATACACTGAGCGCGGAGAAGTTCCAGCCAGTTCGTTGAGCCGCTAGGGTTCAAAAATCAGAATCATTTGCAGCCGCCCCAGCCGCACCACATCACCGCTGCACAGGCGATAAATTTCGCCAGGGGCTAACTGTTGCTCATTGACGTAAGTGCCGTTACTGCTCACAAGGTCACGTAATTCTAGCGCGTGGCGGCGCAGACGAATGGCGGCATGGCGG
>DAOTWU010000228.1:0-2689 GCA_034435735.1 Anaerolineae bacterium
TATGTCGCGCCAGTTGTTGATTCCACCAGTGGATACATAGGGGGAGAGATTTTTGGCATTCACCCCGAACAGCAAGCCGTTCCACAACAATGGACACACTTTAATGAGGTTTATGGCGCGGTACGCATTAATGGATACACTATAAATGAGTTGAGTTGGTCGCCCAATGGACGATACATCGCATTTTGGGTGATGGAACTTTTAGGGCCTAACCCAGAAACTGATGCTGGTAATGCTGTTATCCATATTCTGGATACCGTTAGTGGAGAAATTCGCCGTTATTGTAGTTTCGCTACTTTAGACCATACGCCCAATCCGCCACGCCTGGCATGGTCGCCAGATAGTACACATATTGCCTTTGGTGGCGATGTAGATTATGACACTAAAGGATACCTATTACTGGCATTAGACATTGAAACTGGAGAATTAACCGAATTGAGTAACGGGCTTTATCCTGCACAAGGTACACCTTATATTGTAGCTTGGGGTGAAAGGCCATAAGGCAGGAGCTTTATTTTGCATACATGGAAACTCTGGCGAGAACTCCAATACCCAAACAAACAACACCCTTTATTTCGATATTTCATGAGAAAGAAACCCATTAGCCAGAGCAAGTCACTTTCTGCATTATGGCGCGGTTTTATCCTATTTGGGGCAATCGCTTTATGTAGCATATTCTCTTCATGGATTATTGTGTTTATCATCGGCTTGATACTGCTAGCCCCAATTTTGTTTGCTATCGGGCACAGCACAATATACGGGATTATTTGGTCTGGTCATATCGCTGAAACAATAGCAACTCTTCACCGCCATAATATTTACGACTTATTGGCCATTACCCCCAAAAAAGCCTCTTATATCCATACAACAGTAGCTAAAGCCACCTTATATAGCCAAAATTTTGACACAGTTTCATCCACTGTTAAAACATTGCTGCGATTTACCCTTATCAGCATCACGATTGTTTTGGCTTTTCACTTGTTTGCTTTATTGACCCCTCAAAATCTATGGTCATTGGGATTATATCAGGAGCGCACATTACTCATTATCGCTGTATATCCCTTTATTGGTTACATATATTTAGACCACATACAATCAACTTTAATGGCCATGCTTATTGGTATTCGCGTCGCCATCAATCGGGAGAATTCAATTACAACACGTATAACAGCAATGAGTGCGTTTTTAACAGTACAATTGATGATGTATGCACTCACCAACATCACTATTTTGTTGATAATACAATTTATTGCACGGCAATCTGGCAGCTTATCTTTATCTGCCTTTATACTGCTATGGCTAACCATTGGGGTGTTCGTTCATTTACTCATGCGAGAAACTATCATCCATTTATTATGGCAAACCATAGAGAGACAGCTAAACTGAACAGAAGGTCAAAGGTTGTGTTATGTTGACATGGAAACTCTGGCGAGCACTCACCCACCCACCATTTAATAACCCCATTTTTAACCACATCTCCCCCATAAGCGACAGCCGTCCGAGCGTGCGGGGATTATTTATCACTTATCTGTTCATGTTTTCGGCCATGGGGTTTTGCTGGTCACTTGTTTATACCTGGATTGTACCTTTGGTATTGCCCTTTGCCTTTTTGATTAATTTCGCTTATGGCATTTACCATGCACAAGAAACTGCGGCATTCATCACACAAGAAAAGGCAGCAAAACGCTATGACCTGCTATCCATCCTCCCTTATGGCTCTATAGGCATGTGCTGGCTTTTCTGCATGAGACAGCTTTATAAACGGGGGCGCTATCGCATTGTTCAGTTTATGGTGCGGCTGGTCACGGCGATATTTCTCTCTTCGCTGATTATTTTTCTTTTTGTATCTATCTTTCTACTTAACACAAAATCGTCAGAGCTTTCCATAACCGCTTTCAGTGCCAATACCGAAGTAGCTTACTTCACCCTAACGGGTATCATTATTAGCATTGGTTTCTACTTAGACCATATTCAAACCATCATTATCAGCAGCATGATCGGGGTTTTCATCGCTGCGGGTAGTCCATCTAATCAGATGGAAGCTCGTATTCGGGCTATTGGCATCTACTTGAGCCTACAAATTATCACTTATATCGTGACATTCCTCGCTATCTCTCAATTCATCCCTCTGCATTTTATCTCTGAACCTATGGGTAGTACGGTAATTATTTTCCTCGGTGTTGGGGGGATTTTGACATTTTTAATCATGAGAGAAATGCTGATGTGGTTTTTGCGTGCATTCACTAACAACAGGTTAAATAGTAGCGGTCATGAATTTTCTGAAGTGCTGCAATTAATCATGAAAAGCGCCTAAATTGGGCAAATGGTCTAAACAGTCCTATAAAGCACCACCGTAGGCGACTATAATAAACACCAATATAGGGCAATAGGGAGCATATCTCGTGAGCCAAACAATTTCACCAGACAATATACCGGTTACCAATTCCAAAGAGTGGCAGCCGGACCCTAAACATCCGCGTCGCCGCCCACCATGGATTAAGGTTCGGGCACGGGGTGGTAATGAAAACTATGAGCGTGTACGCGGCCTTATGCGCCAGCAAACACTGAACACAGTCTGTGAAGAAGCCCAATGCCCCAATATGGGTGAATGCTGGGGCAATGGCACGGCAACATTCCTGATGATGGGCGATACATGTACTCGCTCATGTGGATTTTGCGATATTAAAAC
>DAOTWU010000229.1:0-4605 GCA_034435735.1 Anaerolineae bacterium
ATTGCTGCTATTGGACAGGAAATGCGCCAACCTGTCATTGAATACTATGGCCAAATGCTATCGCCAGATGAATTCATGGTTATATTCAATGAGCGTGAGGCGCGTGGCGAATATCTTTACTGTTCACAAGTCCCCAATGTAGAAGACTATCTGGCTCAAACAATAAATAGAGGTATCTGTTTCAATACTGAGCGTGAGCTTGCGGCTTATAGAGAAATAGCGCGGAGAGAGATGGCACGGCTTGAAGCACTATTCCCCGATTACGAATTCCCCGCCCCGCCAGAAGGATATGATTCAGGTCAGCCAGAGTAATCAATTTCATCATCCTCCAGCCACTGGGCGCTCTTTGCGCATTCTGGTTACAATGGTTGGCTTAAGGATGTACATAATAATACCTCATGTACATCAACGACCTCTGGAATTTGGTCTATCTGGAAAGATGGCAATCCCAATACACCTCTTCGTCTATTTAATAACACAAATTGTATAGGATGGGAAATCAGAGTTACTACTAGTACATGGTCATGTTTGGGATGGCCATTTGGATGTGGTCGCACTCGCGGGGCTAGAGTACCTTAACCTAAAAACAGACTGAAGGTATAAAACCGCCTCATAAAGAGGCGGATTTTATTATAGCTATATATGCTTGAGACCTTGCCTTTCGTTCTGTAGAGTTAACACTTTAACTTTTACCAACGAGCTTTTTTTGCAAGAAACACCAAACTTCGGTGAGGCGTGTCAATTGACACGCCTCATGGGAAATAGCTTCTTTTGTTATTACCAATGTGGCCTACAGGTGTGATTTTCCCCCTTAAATGCTATCTTATACAAAACTTATACATACTGTGTACACTGGAGGCATTGGTTCAGAGAAGAAGGGTTACGTTATGGTTGGGCGTTTAGTGATTGTTATGGGTGTGCTTTTGTTGTTAGTGGTGCCATCATTGGCGCATGACCCGTATATCGAAGCTGGTGATTGGGGCGGGTTTGATACGCCGCAGGTTGTTATGGATAACGCTATTTCTTATGCGTTTTACGGCTATCTGGATGAGGCCGATATTGATGTGTTCACAGTGCGCTTTGCGGCGGCGGATGAGATTTTGCGCATCGAGTTGCTTGTGCCGCAGTGTGGCGAGCATTATAGCGCGTTCTATCCTGATTATGTGGTGTTAGCGCCCGACATGGATGGAGAAGCGGCAACTGATTTGCCGTTTGAGATACCTGAGGGATATGGCGTTTTGTTCCATGAAACTTATGAGGTGGCTGGTGAAACGCGGGGCACATTTACTGAGCCATTTGGCGGCACGGTGTTTTATGAGGCCGAACGGCATGACATCACTGTCCCACAAGCGGGCGATTATTATATTGTCGTTTTTGACCCTGATGGCGCTACGGGTGATTACACTTTAGCGACGGGTTATCAAGAGCGGTTTGAATCTGACCTTGGGCAGATGATGGCGAACGTTGCGACGATACGTAGTGACCGCTGGTTACACCGTGATTGTGCTTTGTCGCCAGATGATCCAGCGGCGATCATTAATCTTGAAGCGGCGCATGGCCACGATGACCATGCACATGAGGATGACCACCATCACGCGGGTGATTAGACTGCAAATAAAGGAGGCGCTATAGCGGGTAAAATGCGTGTTTTGAGCCGTTTATAGCGCCTTCTGGTGAATTAGGTTATTGAAATGAAAAAAGGCTAAAATCGGGCGATTTAAGCCTCTTTTTGCTGTAATGGCAGGGTAAAACTGAAAGTTGTGCCTTGCTGTGGACTGCTTTCCACCCAAATTTTGCCGCCATGCGCCTCGACGAAACTGCGCGCGATGGCTAGCCCCAAACCTGTGCCGCGTTTGCCCTCGTCATCAGACGCCCGCGAGCGCTCTCCTCGATAAAAACTGGTGAAGATATGGGGCAGGTCATGTTCGGCGATATGCGCACCGCTGTTGTGAATATCAATACGGACGTTGGCTTCCTCGCAATAGACTTTGAGCAGCACCCGTTCACCCGCGGGGGTGTAGGTGATGGCGTTATCCAGCAAGTTGTAGAGCACCCGTTGAATTTTGTCTGGCGCTAATGGCAGCGTGTCTACATCGGGCGCAATGTCGCATTGGAGCTGTACGCCTTGATTTTGGGCGTGGGCGTCCATTGTGCCGATGGTATCGGAGATTAAATCGCGCAGGCTGGTGGGCTGGTAGCTGAGGCGAATATGACCGACATCGAGCTGGGCAAGTTCAAATAAATCGTCGATGAGGCGACTGAGGTGGCGGATTTCGCGCTGGGTATTTTGCAGATAGCGCTGCACGGTGGCTTCATCGGTGACGACGCCATCGGCCATGGCTTCTACCATGACGCGCATGGTGGCTAGGGGGGTGCGCAGGTCATGCGACACCCACGCGATGAGGTCGCGGCGGGTTTTCTCTAGCGCTTTCTTCTGTTCATCCACTTCTTGCAGGCTGCGCGCCATGCTATTAAACGAGGCGATGAGTTGCGCCAGCTCGTCGTTGCCATAGGCTTCTAGGCGGATGGAGAGGTCACCGCGCGCCAGCTGTTCGGCGGCAATGGCCAGTTGGCAGATGCGTTCGGTCATGGTGTTGGCGACGAAAAAGCCGAAGGCGATGGCGGTCAAACCAGCGAAGATGAGCGAGGCGGTGGTAAGGGTGAGGTCGCTATATTCGATGAACATGAGCTTGGCTGTCACCCAAACATTCATGAAAATCAGCGAGACGGTGAGGACGATTACCAAGAGCAGCGCCCAGCGTAGGCTGCGAAACCATTGCACCAAGCCAAAGCGCCATAGGGCGTAGGAGAGGGCGATGGTGAGCGCGCCTGTGCCGAGCATGAAGCCAGCGAGCAGGGCGATGTCATCGCCAGGCATGACGTGGGGGATGATGACCAGCATGGCCGCGCCCAAAGAGGCGAAAATTAGGATGATGAAGAGCAATAAGGGATAGCGGGATTGCTGTTTGAGGGTGATAACGGGTGTGCTCATGGGTTTCCTCAATTCGTCACTGATGTGGCAGTTTCGGGTTATTCTGGGCTTTCGAATTTGTAGCCAACGCCCCAGACGGTTTGGATATAGACGGGCTTGGCGGGGTCTTGCTCTATTTTCTCGCGCAGGCGGCGGACGTGGACGGTGACGGTGCTTTCATCGCCATAGAATTCATAGC
This sequence comes from Anaerolineae bacterium, assembly GCA_034435735.1. Taxonomy (GTDB): domain Bacteria; phylum Chloroflexota; class Anaerolineae; order Aggregatilineales; family Phototrophicaceae; genus S146-30. The sequence continues at coordinate 3,171 of DAOTWU010000229.1, forward strand.
CCCAAACGCTATCAAGGAGTTGCTGGCGGGTGAAGACCTGGCGCGGGTGGCGGGCGAAGAACCAGAGCAGGTCAAATTCTTTGGCGGTGAGGGTGACGGGTTGGTCATTGATGCGCACAATGCGGCTGCGTGGGTCGAGATAGAGCGCGCCGAATTCTAAGGGCGTTTCGTTGCCGGCGGCGCCGGGGGTGCTGCGGCGTAGGACGGCTTTGACGCGGGCGACGAGTTCGCGTGGGCTGAAAGGCTTGACGACGTAGTCATCCGCGCCGAGTTCAAAGCCCATGATGCGGTCGGCTTCGCCAGTGCGGGCGGTGAGCATGACAATGGGAATGTCGCCATTGAGGCTGAGGGCAGTATAGCCAGCTGGGGTGCGCAGTGAGCGGGTGATAGCCCAGCCATCGACGCCGGGGAGCATTAAGTCCAGCACGACTAAATCGGGCGGGTGTTGTTGCAATTTATCAAGGGCTTCGTTGCCGTTTTTGGCTTCGATGACTTGGAAGCCTTCGAGTTCAAGATAACGCCGCACGACTTCGCGTATGGTGGCTTCATCATCGACGACGAGGATGGTTTGCTGTTTCATCGGTGCTTTTGTCCTTCAATTTCACCCGCAGATGTGTGAGTGGGTCTTTACTATATTATACGAGGCAAAATATAGCGGATGTATTACGTTTTAGGGGAGAGATGGGAAAGGTGGGGAAAATGATGCGGGGCGCTGCTTCATACTCCGCAAGGGATTAGCAAAAAGATGGCGAGGGTTTCGCCCTCGCGTTCCCACGAGGAGGCAAACTGAAATTTTCAGCCATTTCCTTCCCGTTTGGCGAAAGTGTGTATGTGGGGCGCTGCCCCACGCCCCGCAAGGGAGCGAAGCCCCCTTGACCCCGTTGGGCGAACGCTTTGCGTTCGCAAAATAGAATAAGGATGCACTTGGCGCTAACAGCAGATTGCTGCGATAGGTTGACCTAAGCCATGTTTGGTGATAACCCGAAACAGGATTTTTAAGGACGCCAGTCCTTAAAACGGGGGTTTGGGGGCAGTCCGCCCCCATGTTTGCTACTGGCGAAAGTGTGTATGTGGGGCGCTGCCCCACGCCCCGCAAGGGAACGAAGTCCCCTCGACCCCATTCCGCGAACGCAAAGCGTTCGCAAAATAAAGTAAGTGTGAACTTGGCGCTGGGGAGGATTGTTGTGAATAGTCATTCTCGCGCCAAGTTGGTGCATATTCGAAACAGGATTTTTAAGGACGCCAGTCCTTAAAACGGGGGTTTGGGGGCAGTCAGTCCCCATGTTTGCTGCTGGCGAAAGGTGTTTTTGCGGGGCGCTGCCCCACACCCCGCCACTTTTTGTAAAAAGTGGGCAAAAACTTTTTGGGCGAACGCCCTCGCTGCGCGAGTGGCCTTCGCAAATGGGATAAAGGTGAACTTGGCGCTAGGGATGGA
>DAOTWU010000230.1:0-13251 GCA_034435735.1 Anaerolineae bacterium
CTGGATCAAACGTATATTGCCCCTCTAGCAAAGGCAAGCAAGTCTCATTCGCCGCTTCTTGATACCAGTGGACAACAGCACGGCGTTTTACGTCAGCATCGAAGGTTTCTACAGGATGGCCATAAACCGCGCGGGCATTGGTCCATACGGGTAACCAGATGCCCACATTAGGTGATGTTAAAACAACGACATCATCGCGGCGAATCTGGGTATCTAGCCATTCAAACATCGCCAGATAATCTCGCTCTAAAAGTAGACCGCGCGCATCTTGTGGTCGCCCAACAACTAGCGGCACAACAGGGAAAAATAGGGAAAATAGCTGGCTGCCAGCCATAATAGGAATGAGCGCAACAACAATCAACGGGCGCAATTTCATGACAGGTAGCCAAAAATCAACCAAGGCACGTGTAGCAAAATAGGCAATTGGGATAATTAGCCCTAAACCAAAGCGCGCCTGTACCGTTCCCGGCAGATAGATGGCTACAAGCATAGCAAGCAGCCAAAGTAGCATAAACTGGTCACCATCTGGCTCAAAGCGGCGAATGGCACGATAAATGCCCGGTGCAGCGAAAATCAACGGGATACCAAACGCAAGTAAAAGCCCGAAGGGGTTGGGCGCGGGACTAACATTTTGGCTATTCCACTCTGCCATAGCAGGATTTGTGATGATGGTGAGCAAGTCATAAGCGATGATAGGCAATGGCGGCAAGAGAATCCATAAAGACCAGCGCCACTCGTGAGTAACCCAGCGACGACGCTTCAACCACATACGAACGCTCAATATCAGCAGAACCACCCCGAAAGGCACAAGGGCTTCGGGATAAAGGAAAGCCAACGCAATGCCTAATAGAAACGCCATTAGCCCGCCGTTTTGTAGCGTCGGCGATTCTTCCATACCAGGGCGTAACGCGACAATCATAATAGCGGCGAGAATAGAGACAGCAGCAATCGCTAAAGGATAATGAATATTGATAAAGGTGCTATAAAAAACAAACATTTGGGGCATATTCAAATCGGGGATATTGGCATCATTGGTCAAGAAAAACCACACCCAGCCAAAGCCAGCCCCTAAAGATGCAATAACAAAGAAAAGGCGGCGTGTGCGAATGTGTGACCAGATACTCGCAGCAAGCTGATACAGGGCAATATACATCAAAAATGAAGCTCCCACCCTAGCGACATGGAAAATCACAATGGGGGAAATTCCAATAAAACGGGTTAATTGCCCCAACGCGGTGTACAGAATTTGAACAATCGCCCCGACATGCGGTTCAGGGGTATGGTGAAATTGGGTTAGCCATTGCCCCTGAGAGCCTTGTTGCATTTTGGCAAGCAAGGCAGCCCCATTGCGGTAATCATGTAAAACACCCATAAACTGCCAACCCTCACCGGCAGGGTTAGCGATGGCTATCCACAAAAATGGGGCAAAAGCTAAAAAGACTAGGGCGCTACTTGCTATAATTAGCCAGCGCCATTCTTGCTGTTGGATATGCCCGATATCACCAGAATTCATCACTTCACCATCCTCAATTTAAGGCAAGTAACGCTAAATCGCGGTATGATAAATGCAAAGCTTGTTTAATTGGTTACTTGTTCATAACAAGCCCGCTTGCTTATCAGATGATTTAAGCATCTCATGAAGCAAGCTTCGTCATCATTGTAGCCCAAGTTTAGCGAGTTGCCAGTAAAGGCCATGACTTATGACGCAAGCACAAGCCCTTTTGCGACTTCAGGATATTGAATTAGCAATACGGCAAAAGCGCAAACGCCTGCAAGAAATTGAAAGCATCCTCAATGATAATGCGGCAGTTATTGCTGCAAAACAAAATGTTGAAAAGGTAGAAGCTGAGTTAAAGCCACTGCGCACACGTTTACGTGATTTGGAATTAGAAGTGAAGGCCAACGAAACAAAACAAAAAAGCACTGAAGACAAGCTCTATAGTGGCACAGTTAAAAATCCGAAAGAACTGACAGATTTGCAACGAGAAATTGAGGCGCTGAAAAATTGGCGCACAGAACTGGAAAATCGCATGCTTGAACTCATGATGGAAATTGAGGATGTTGAAGCAAGTTTAGATGCAGCACAAGCAACTTTGCAACAAGTGCAAGAGACAGAGGCGAGTAAGCATCAAGCTCTAATTGATGAAAAACAGGCATTAGAACAAGCTATAGCAGAATCGATGGAGCAATATCGCGCTGCTCAAGCATCAATAGATGAAGATGCGCTAAAAATTTATAAGGAGATGCGGCCTCAAAAGGGATATAGACCAGTTGCTGCACTAGATGGGCAAAATTGTGGTGTATGCGGAGTTGCCCAAACAACAGCCACCTTACAAGCAGTGCGGCATGGTAACCAGCTAGTATATTGCTCTAACTGCGGGCGCATTTTAGCGACTAAATAACCAACGCACCTATGAAATAGTGTTGGAGGGGAACTATGGAATTTGATTATCAAAATTTTGGTATAGGTTATGCCGCGGGTTTAGCAACAGCTTATGCGATATATCGTTCACGACATATGTTAGCCTCGGCACGTGATGCCGCGCTAAACCGCGCACAAACCGCGCAAACGGAAGCAACAAGAAGCGCAGACAGCCGTTATGTGCGTGATTTATTAAAACAAGCAGAAAGCTCCCATTTATTTGGGGAACGGGTCAAACTTACAGACATTATTGTAGAACCTCGCTTTATCCCCGCCCCGCCTATACCAGAACCACAAGATGAAGAAGATGTGGTACATGACGTATTCAGTATTGTTCCCTTCCTGCCTGATTTCCCTTATCTTGCAGAATCATATAATCTTGAAACTTTATCAGTTGAAGATTTAGGACGAGGCGACCACACTCTCGCACTGCTCGGCCTACCAGGTAGTGGACGAACTACAGCTCTACTGGCGATTGCTTTATGGGGTTTGGGTATTGTCGATTTCACGCCGCCTCCCGATGTCATTCAGCAACAGCTAGATGAGGAAGAAGCTAAATTAAGTGCGCAAGAACGTGCCGAGCGCATTAAAGAGCGCATGTATCTAGCCACACGAGCACAAGAGCAAATGTCTGAAGACCAAGGGGAAGGCGCGCAAGAACGCCAGACACCACCATCTCGCTTTAAGTTTTTAGCTCCGCTATACATCCATCTTGGCAACTTGCATTTGGCGTCTGGTGAATTTTCGCGCCAAGTAGACCCCGCGGAACCGTTAGTGCGCGCGTTGCAATATCAAGTGAGCCGAATTACTGCAAAAACAATGCCACGTAACATTTATAAACGGCTCAACGAAGGTCGGGCGCTGGTGCTGTTGGATGGTTATGATGAGTTGGGCGAAGAAGAAAAGCCGCTAGTACGGGCATGGCTAAAAGCCTTTTTAGAGGTATACGAACAAAACTTCATCATCATTACAGGCCCAGCAAATGGCTATGGAGATTTAACACGGTTGGGCTTTACCCCTGTTTTCTTAAGACCGTGGGATAACAATACACGACACAAATATATAGAGCATATCGTTGAACATTGGGCAGAAATCATCGATAAGCGTCGTGCAACATTAGCCCCCATCACGATAGAGCAAGCACATGTTGCCACCTACGCGCTTCTCCCCGCAGAGCTAGCCATGCGCACTTTATACTTGCTCTCTGAGGGTGAAATTGATTTGCCTGCTATGTGGGTAGAAAAATACCTCACAGACCTCATCAAAAATCCACCATGGGGTATTTTATCCGAAGCGGCGGCCATTCAAATTGAGCAAGGATATTTCACAATAGATGACCTCATCAATTCCGCTTCACCAATTACTACACAAGAGATGCAAGCGATAAGCAGTGATGAAACGACTGAGTTTGAACAGGCGGTAGATGCCTCAGCAGATGATGATGGCACAGAGTTTGATGAACTCATTCAGCTTTTTGAAGGCGGCACAGAAGAAACTACAGATGATAATGCACCAGAAACAACTGAGCCAACGCCAGAAACCGCCACACCAGAAACGAAAGCTGAGCAACGCGCAAAAAAATCAGCGCAAAAAATGCTGCAAATTCTGGAAAAATCAGGGTTAGTCACACAGTTACGGGGCGGGCGCTATCGTTTTAAGCATCAAATTGTAACTAACTATCTGGCCAGCCGCTTACTCAGCACATTGAGTGCAGATGATTTACAAGCGATTGCGCTTATGCCTAAGTGGTCGCCAGCAATCGCATTCGCGGCTACGCAGGATATTGAGCCGGCATTACAAGCACGATTTAACGCAGCAAAAGATATTCTGTATCACCACATTTTCGATGTTGCGCGCTGGGTATCACACGCACCCGCAGAAACTCCTTGGCGTGATGCTGTGTTAAAACGCTTGGACACCATACTCAATGCTGATGATGTGTTCCCACCTATTCGAGAACGCGCAACAGCCGCTTTAATCGCCACCAGAGCACCCGAAGCTGTCAACATTTTCGCGCGGGCGATGCGCTCCAGCTCTCCGACAGTTCGTCAAATGGCATGCTTAGGCTTAGGTGCATTGGGGAATGAAGATAGCCTCCACATTCTAGAAAACGCCTTAGAAGATGAAGAGGAGAGCGTACAAGTCGCTGCAGTGCTTGGTTTAGGGGCATTGCGTACTGATTCAGCGCTAGAAGCAATTGCCCACGCCCTTATGACCGGCTCAGATTTAGTACGTCAAGCAGCGGCTGAAACATTTGCGGCAATACCTGATGAAGGCTATCGGGTTTTGTACGATGCTGTTGAGCATGAGCAAATGTTTATTCGCCGTGCGGCTATCTTTGGGTTAAAGCGCGTTCGCACACCGTGGGCACTTGTAGCATTATATCGCGCTTCATTAGAAGACCCGCAATGGTATGTACAATCAGCCGCCCAACAAGCCTTCCAAGACATCAATAACAATATCTTAGAGGGGGTAAAGGCATATCCCCGTATTGAAGCTATTGGGTGGCTAAGACGCTGGGCGATGGAACATATTGACGATTTACCAGAAGATATTACTGGCAGGGAATTATTGCAACGCGCCTTGGAAGACCCTAACCCCGAAATACAGGCGCTTTCAACGATGACAATTGGCCAATTGGGGCTTATTGAGCACGCATCGCATCTTTATGAACTATTCCGAATGCAGGACGAAGCTTTGCATTTGACTGCTTATGAAGCATTGGGGAAATTGCAGTTACATCTTGGACAAACTTTGCCAGCGCCCTTTTAAGCTAAAAAGGCGATAGCAAGTCAAAGGCAGCTCTGCTCAGTTTGAAAGCAGAGCTGCTTTATTGTTGAAAATAGCAATAGCAGAATTACGCTTCTCTCAGCCGCGTTTCCACATCACTGGTGGAAATACCTTCAACGCTAACGAGTTTATCGCGCCCTTCTTTACCGGCGACGATTTCGATTTTTCTAGCGTCTACACCCAACTTCTCGGCCAAGAAGTTCACCAGTTCTTGATTGGCTTCTGGAGAACCTGCAGGCGATTGTACCAAACGGACTTTGACAGCACCATCGTCTTGGAAGCCAGCGATTTCCGTTTGGGCGGCACGAGTGACAACACGCACTGTAAAAGCGGCTCCACCAGTTGCATCTGTAATTTCAAATTTACGTTCAGCCATAATAGGACCTCTTCTGCTGAAGTGCGGGCTTAAATCAAGCCGCATTGTATTTATACAGCGATGGTATCACGTGCGCGCCTTAAGCACAAGCGCACTACAGTTTAAAAAGCGATCAGAAGACGGATTAAAATAGTAATCCCAAGAAAAACTATCAAGGGACTCCAATCGATGCCAGCGGTTGGAGGTAAGGCATTTCGAATAGGGCTTAAGACAGGCTCTGTTAAACTATAGAGCGTGCGAACAATCGCATCTACTGTCGGATTGCTGCGATCTAAATTGGGAAACCAGCTGAGCAAAACACGCGCTAGCAAAATATAGGAATAGATTTGCAACAAGAAAATGATAAAACCGACAATACCCATAAACATCTACCTTTCATGTACGAGGGCCAAAAATAGCCCTGCCAATACGAACCAATGTTGCCCCCTCTTCGATGGCTACCGGATAATCATCGGTCATACCCATACTTAAATGAGGCAAAGATAATTCCAAAGACTGCTCTAAACGCATACGCAACGTTGCAAGGCTCGTAAAAACAGGGCGCGCCTGCTCTGGTGACGAAACAATAGGCGCCATAGTCATCAAACCCTGCACCACTAATGACGGTAGCTGATTTATCTGTGAAATCACATTCACAAGTTGTTGATACACGGTTTCATCTACCTGCCAACCTTTTGCCCAAAAGCCACTTTTTTGCTCTTCACCAGCGATGTTCATCTGGATAAGCACAGGTAACTTGATGTCAACCGCTTGCGCATAATCTGAAAGTTTTTGAGCTAGTTTCAGACTATCTACCGAATGCACCATTTGGAATAAACGGGGAATATAACGCGCCTTGCGACTTTGGATATGACCAATCATATGCCATGTCACTGGTTGGCTGACTAACTCATTGGCCACAGGTATTTTAGTCTCAGCTTCTTCTACGCGATTTTCACCAAAATGTTGCACACCAGCAGCCCATGCCGCATGTATCAGGCTCGGTGGATGCTTCTTGCTAACCGCAATCAAGGTAACATCATCCGGATTTCTGCCAGACCGTTCACAGGCAGCAATTATTTGTAAACGAACCTTTTCAACATTAGCTACAATGAGTTCCGCTGTTGTCATAGCGATATGACTGCTCCAAAACGCCCTGTTTTCCCTTTTTCTGCACGATGTGAGAAAAATTCATCAGTATTGCTATACGTAGAAATGCCTATCAATTCAATTTGTTCAACACCGGCACGTTGTAAATCGATGCGATTTGCTTCCCATAAGTTAAGGTAAGCCGTGCCATCGTCTGGATGGCGCTTAATTAGCCCATCGATTGTGCCAAAATGCTTATAAACAGCCTCAACAACTTCTTCACCCACTTGATAATGCTCTGGCCCAATGCTTGGTCCAATGCCAGCTCGGATATTAGCGGGTTTACAGTTAAAAGCCCGTATCATTGTTTGAATAAGGCGAGACCCCACGCCGGAAACTGTACCACGCCAGCCAGCATGAGCTATTCCAATCACCCCTTGAACAGGATCCATAAACAACAAGGGCACACAATCTGCATAGCGCATCACTAAAGGGGTGTCGGTGCGGTCAGTAATAAGGCCATCTGCAAGGGCGAGCCACCGCCGCCCTTGCACCGGTTGATGAGCGATGACCGTATCGGCACTATGCACCTGCCATACTGTACAAACGCGATCCTGATTGACTTGAAGCGCCTCATACATTAAATCATGGTTGCGGCGCACAGCTTGCGGGTCATCTCCTACATTCCCCCCCATATTGAGCGATGCCCAAGGTGGTTTACTCACACCGCCCTTACGAGTAAAAATACCATGCTTTACTGGCAACAAACTCTCAAATTGATAATAAACCAGTCCTTTTTCGGTTTCTTGTTTCAACCGCTCGCCCACCTTTTCTATACAAATCCATGCACTTTTGAAATTATTGCGAGGAGGTACTGGCTATATGGTAATTTATTATTCAAAAAGTATTGATTTTACCGTTTTGTTGCGATGCCTCGCAGTTTAGTTGTATACTGCCAATATGTTTACAACTTGTCAATGCTTGCGAAAATGGGTTGTAAAATCCCCAAAAAATGCGCGAGTACGGTACAATGTACTCAAGTAACGGTGCATTCCATAAGGAAAGGAGGGGCGGTATCTGTCCTGCAAGTATAGCAGACCGCCATCAGTAAATATGGGCAAATCAACAGAACGCCCACAACCGGAAAAGCATACAATAAAAGTCTTGATTGTGGATGACCATCCGCTTTTTCGGCAAGGCCTGGAACGCGCCTTAGAACTTGAAGATGATATTGTCGTGGTAGGCCATTGCGAAGATGGGCAAGAAGCGTTAGATGCAACTCAGCAATTACAACCGGATGTGATGCTGCTTGACATCAACCTGCCAACAATGAATGGCTTACAGGTTGCACGACAATTAAAAAATAAAAATCATGAAGTGGCGATTATTATGCTAACCGCTTATCATGATGAAGAGCAGGTTTTGCATACCATGCGCGCTGGCGCAGCGGCTTATTGTGCGAAAGATGTGACACCAGAACAGCTTGTTGACATCATCCGTGCAGCAGCGGCTGGCCTATATATCATTGATGACCAGCAAATGACGCCAACAGAGGTGGAAACCTGGATCAGTGAACATATTGAAGCAATCGCTGGGCCTTATATGATTGACGCAGAAGAGCATTTCATCCCACTTAGCCCGCGAGAGATGGAAATTTTACAATATGTCACCCATGGCATGAGCAATAAAGAGATTGCTCATAGGCTAGGCATTAGCCAGCAAACGGTTAAAAATCATATGACTTCTATTCTTCGTAAGCTCAATGTAGAAGACCGTACCCAAGCCGCAGTGACAGCTTTACGGCGGGGTTGGGTGCGTATGCATGATATAGATAATTAAGAGTCGGGGTGGTTTAGAATGGATAACCGAGCAGACCTCATTAACGAAGACCCTCGTGCAGAAATTGTTGACTTAGTCGCTAATGAACTCAGCGCTATTCGCCGCCAACTATCAGAAATTAAAGCCCAAATTGAGCAAACCCAGCAACTGGTAGACCGCGAGCAACAGCGCAACAGCGACCTCGCGACAGAACTGCGCAATATTCAGGACAATCTGGACACAGTTCCACGTCAGGATATTCGCGATAAATATGAAGAAGCTTTAGATGCCCGCTTCCGTTTAGCAACAATGCGCGGCCAGCTTGAGAAATTTGAATCTAACTACGACCGTTTAGAGAATACCCAACAAATTCTCGCACAAGTGTTGAGTGCCCTCCAAGGTGTGGATATGTTAGAAGCCGGTGGAGAGGAAATTGACACAGGTTCGCGACAATCAAGCAACATCATTCGCATTGTACAAGCGCAAGAAGATGAGCGGCGCAAACTAGCGCGGCAAATTCATGATGGGCCGGCTCAATCGCTGACTAACTTCATCTTACAAGCGGAAATTTGCCAACGTCTGTTTGACCGCGACCCAGACCGCGCTGCAGAAGAGCTACAGAACCTAAAAACCGCCGCTAGTGTTACCTTCCAGAAGGTACGTGATTTTATCTTCGACTTGCGGCCAATGATGCTCGATGATTTGGGTGTGGCATCCACCGTGCGCACCTATGCCAAATCCTTCCAGCAGAAAAACGATATTGAGGTTAGTGAAGATATTGCTGGTGAAGACCGTCGTTTAGAAACGCACCGTGAAGTGTTGATTTTCCGTAGCATTCAAGAGCTTATGGTACAAGCGCGCGACTACGCCAGCCCAGCGCATATTGATATTAAGTTAGACCTAACCTCAGACCCGATTCGCATTGTGGTCGAAGATGATGGACGTGGCTTTGACCCAACGCCCATTTTTGAGGCTGAAGAAGGCGCACATTTAGATGGACGTGGGGAAGCGCTATTAACTCTTAAGGAGAAAATGGAGTTAATCGGCGGTAAAATTGCTATTGAGAGTAGCGAAGCTGAAGGCACCACCGTCCGATTAGAAATTCCTGCAGGAGAGTAAGTTCTCGATGATGCTTTACTGGCATCATTGGCTAATTTTTGGTGAGAACTCGGTATATAACAATGCTTTAGGACAATCGGCCTGTTTGACAATTCAAGGGCTTGCACTACACTAAAAGCAAGCGTAGTGTGCCCGGTCGGCAAATCAAGATAAAAAATAACAGGCCGACAGCAACCACCCTATTGGAGGAATTTATGCAAGGTCGACTTCGTTTATTACTGATTTTTGCCTTTATTATTGTGATTGGTGGTGTCGCTGCTGCACTTTTGCTAGGAGGGCAGTCATCAACACCTCGCAATACCACACAGCCGGGCACAAGCGGAGGTAATGCCACTTCCCAGCCCCAGGATACCCCGACACCAGTTGCCACCCCTATTCCAGTGGTCAATATCGTTGTCGCGGTACAATCATTGCCACGAGGCACCCGTATTCCACCTAATGGCGTTGATTTACGGGCATGGCCAGAAGAATATGCTCCGTTAGATGCTGTTACTAACCTTGAAGATGTCGTAGGGAAAATCGCCCGTACCGATATTTTCCGCGAACAACCTATTTTGTTCCGTATGCTTGCTGAGGATTTGACCAACTTGGCAAATGTAGGTTCAGATGCAGCGGCCATCCTCCCTAGTAACCGTGTAGCGGTGGCTGTGCCGATGGATCGCCTTACTAGCGTCGCCTATGCGATTCAGGATGGCGACCGTGTTGATGTCATTGTATCCATGCTGTTTGTGGATGTGGATGAAATTTTCCAAAGCATCGAGCCAAATTCCATCACGCTTTATACGATTAACCAAGATGATGGTTCTGTTGAAATTGCTCAGGCTGTTCAAGGCCGCCCAGATGTCAGCCAATTAGGTACGGTCATCCTCGGACCATCAGAACCACAACGTCCAAGGTTGGTTACCCAAAGAACAATCCAAGACGCGCTAGTTATCCATGTTGGCGACTTCCCACATGATGGGCGTATATTTGGCATTGCACCAACACCAACACCGGTGCAAGCAGATGCCCAAGCAACGCCAGTTGGAGGCAGAGGTACACCACAAGCACCAACGCCTGTGCCACCACGTCCAGACATCATTACACTGGGTGTTCCACCTCAAGATGCGGTTGTCTTAACATGGATTATCGAAGCGCGCCTGCCCATCACCTTTGCATTGCGCTCTGCAACAGATACATCGCAAATCCCAACAGAAGCTGTAACGTTAGACTATCTGATGCAGAATTTCCAAGTTGAATTGCCACCACGCCGCCCATTTGCTCTTGAGCCGGCTATTACTAGCATTCGCCAATTGTTCGTTGGCAATCAAATTAGCTTGCGCAGCAGTGGCGGTGGCAATTAATCTATAGAGTTAGTTAGGGTCTGGTATGAGTAACGAGCAAGGCGAGAAGCGGATTATCACTATTCTGTTAGTAGATGATATTCCCGAAACACGGGAGAACATCAAAAAATTACTGGCATTTGAGCCGGATTTCAAAGTCGTTGGCGCAGCAGCTAACGGGCGTGAAGGCGTTGAAATGGCCAAAGAGTTACGCCCGGACATCATTATCATGGACATCAATATGCCCGATATGGACGGCCTGCAGGCAGCAAACCTGATTACAAAGGCCGTCCCTACGGCGGGTGTTATTATGATGTCTGTTCAGACTGATACGGATTATATCCGTAAAGCCATGCTTGCAGGTGCTCGCAACTTCCTGGCCAAACCAGTGAATATGGATGAACTGTACGAAACAGTTCGCAACGTTTATGACCAGTACGAGCCTATCCGCCAGCAGATGTCGCAAATGAGCGAAATGATTCTGGACACCAGCAAAAAGGTGCGGGGTGAAGGCGAACGTGCAGGTCATATCATCGTGGTTTATAGCCCACAAGGTGGGGCTGGCTGTACAACAATAGCAACCAATCTCGCATCTGGATTGATGAAAGAAGGCATTAAAGTCCTCCTTGTTGATGCAGATTTGCAATTTGGCGATGTTGGTGTTTTCCTCAACATGCACGGCCAGGCAACTTTGCTAGAGCTGGCCGAATCCGTTGAGGATTTAGACACCGAGCTATTTGAGAATATCGTGATGGTGCACGATAGTGGCCTGAAGGTTTTATTAGCACCGCCACGCCCTGAACAGGCAGACATTATCATACGAGACAACCCAGATGCAGTGGCTTCCATCTTAGAAAAAGTGCGTAGTAATTACGATTTCATCGTCGTTGATACAAGCTCGCACTTAGATGAGACCCTCGCAAGTTTACTTGATATTGCAACTCGTATCGTGCTCGTTACACCGCCAACATTACCCGGCATTAAAAACGCACGGCTAATGTTAGATTTATTTGATCAATTGGGGTATGCCCCAGAAAAAGCCTGCCTAGTAGTCAATAGAGCGGTTGACGAGAGGCAAAGACGACAGGGCGGCATTTCAGCAGAAAAAATTCAAAGCTATCTAAAACGCCCCGTACGTGAAAAGATACCGCTTGTTGAAGAGCGTATTATCCTCAATGCGGTGAATAAAGGCGTGCCGGTTATCGCTGCCGAGCGCGACACCAATAAGCCCCCAACCAAACAATATATCGCTTTGGCAGATGCGCTCATGGACGAGTTGATGGGGGATTTGGAAGAAGAGGCAGACGAGAAAAGCGAAAAATCGAAACCCGGCCTGCGTTTATTTGGGCGTTAGGTCAAGAGTAGCTGGAGGAATTGTAAATGTCTCTATTGCGGCGAATTGAAAAAGGTGGCGGTTCCGGCGGTTCTGGCGGCGGAGATGACGGTGATGAACGTCGTGCAGCACGTAAAGCAGCACAACAGCGCCGTGCTGCAGCAGCACGCCCAGATAGTGGTGGTCGCGGTCGTGAAACGGCTTATATGGACCTGAAAAATCGGGTTCAGAATAAACTTTTGAATGAACTCGACCAATCTCTAGATGTAACTCGTAAAGATGAAGTTCGCCGCCAGATTGAAGAGCTGTTTAACGCCATTCTGGCCGAAGAAAGCATGGTGCTCTCTCGTGCTGAACGGCATCGCCTGTTTGAGTCTATCGTAGCCGATATTTTAGGCTTAGGCCCGTTAGAACCACTCCTCGCTGACGATACCGTTACAGAAATTATGGTAAATGGGCCAAAGAACATCTTTGTAGAGCGCAAAGGCAATCTGGTACGTGTGCCCATCTCCTTTGATGATGATGACCATGTTCTACGTATTATTGACCGGATTGTAGCACCGCTAGGCCGTCGTGTTGATGAAAGTTCGCCACTAGTAGATGCGCGTCTGCAAGATGGTTCTCGTGTGAATGTCGTCATTCGCCCTATCGCCCTCAATGGCCCAACAATCACTATTCGTAAGTTCTTCAAAAAGCCGCTGACTATTCAAGACCTCATCCGCTTTGGCTCTATGACACCCGAAATCGCAGACTTCCTTCGCGGTTGTGTGGTGGCACGCCTAAATATTGTCGTTGCTGGCGGTACCGGTTCTGGTAAAACGACGCTGCTCAACGTGCTTTCCGGCTTTATTCCCAACGAGGAACGCATCATCACTGTGGAAAACGCGGCAGAGCTTCAACTTCAGCAGGAACATGTCGTTACGCTAGAAAGCCGCCCGCCCAATATTGAGGGTAAAGGTGAAATCACCATCCGTGACTTGGTGGTTAACTGCTTGCGTATGCG
>DAOTWU010000231.1:0-5858 GCA_034435735.1 Anaerolineae bacterium
GCTTCTTGATTCACCATGACGGTGGCTTGATCGCCATAGCCCAACCCAAGATAGCCATCCGGGAATGGGTTCATGTCGATGAGCTGCTTCAGGTATTCCCCCGCCTGGATAAACGGTTCGCTGGCGAAGCTGCCTGTGCGGTTATATGCGTCGAGGAAGGCTTGTTCGCCGCCCAAACGGATGGCCAGATATACCCACCAGAAGTGGCCGGGCCATTTTTCGCGCTCGCCCAAAGAAATGGGGGTAATGCCCGCTTCTTGTAGGGCTTCTACTGCGGCGATGAACTCATCCCAAGTCTCTGGTGGGTCTTCTGGGTCAAGGCCGGCTTGTTCAAAAAGCGCCTTATTGTAGAAGATACCAACCGCACCCCATGTCCAGGGCACGCCATAGTATTCGCCATCGCGCCCGAACAGCTCTAAAGCAGATTGAGCGCTGAAGGAATCGCGCCATTCGCCTTCTAGCTCTGGGGCGATATTCCGCACCAAACCGGCGTCAGCGAATTGCCACAACACGCCGCCGCCCCAACTTTGGAATAAATCGGGTGGGTCACCAGCTTGCATGACGGTGACTAGACGGCTCTTGAAGGCTTCATTTTCTAAGATAGTGATTTCGATATTGACGTTGGGATGTTCTTCCATGTAAGCATCGGCGACACTTTGCCAGAAAGCTGCTTCATTCTCATTGGTATTGATGTGCCACCAATCAATTGTGACGGTGTCGTCCTGTGCGCTAGCGATACCCAGCGAGAGCAGGGCAAATGCCAGCACCAGAACCGCTGAGAGAATACGAGTTTTGCGCATAATTAAAAACTCCTTATTAAACTAGTGAACGATACGGAATTTACTCAGTTGTTCAGCGTTACGTCATCAGCACCTCCTCACTGGTTGCATTATGTTTTCAATGGCTGGCAAGAATCCCTTATCACGAGATGTATTGCCAACGTTACCCTTCGGGGCGGGCTGTCCTTTTCGATGCGTTCGAGCAGGATTTGCACCGCCACGCGCCCCATCTGGTCTAGTGGCTGGTGCACGGTCGTGAGTTTGGGGTGCACCAGCGAAGCTTGTGGGATGTCATCGAACCCCACAATGGAAATGTCTTTGGGAATATCAAGCCCATTAGTGCGAACGGCTTCATAAGCGCCAAAAGCCATCAAATCGTTGGATGCAAATATGGCCGTTGGTGGTTGGGGTAAAGCTAATAATTTTTGTGTGCCTTCATAGCCGCTTTGCTCCCAGAAGTCACCTTCAACCACAAGTTGCGGGTTAAAGGGGATGCCAGCTTCTTCCAGCGCGGCTTTATAGCCTGCTAAACGCTCAACGGCGCTGCTCAACCCCATTAAGCCTGTAATGTGTCCAATACGACGATGCCCCAACTCAATCAAGTAACGTGTTGCTTCATACGCGCCTTTTTCGTTGGTGGCGTCAACAATGCTGCTGGATTCTTCGATGTCGCTTTGGTCGATTAATACATAGGGGAAGCGCTGTTGGCGCAAGGCATCTAAATAGGCAGTGGGGATGAGCGGTACGATGAGGATGAGGCCGTCAGTTAAACCGTTGGCTATCGCTTGAACATAGCGCGATTCTTTCCCTTCTTGGCGGTGGGTGGTGTAGAGCATTAAGTCATAGCCAATATCGCGCAATGCTTCATCAATGCCGCGAATAATTTCGCCAATATAGCCATTATCGAGGCCGGGGACGAGCACACCAATGATGTTGGAGCGCCCCCCGGCCAGGCTACGCGCCTGTAAATTCGCTACATATCCTAAGCGGTCGGCAGCTTCTAGTACTTTTTGGCGCGTGCTTTCTTTAACATACTTAAACCCATTTAAGACGCGCGATACTGTAGAGTAGGAAACGCCAGACTCACGGGCGACATCAAAAATGGTGACTTTATCCCCAGATTTTGGCGGTTGGCCTTTGCCATTCATTACGAACTCCAATTTATGCAAACGCTTGCAATTTGTGTCAAAAAATATATGGTATAGCCTCTTATTAATCAACACAAGTTGTTGACCATATGCAACACACTTCTGTTGAGTTGTTCACCACCATTGGTCTGAAATATGCAAGCGCTTGCACAGAAGATAACGCGAATTCATAACCTTGTCAAGTTTTTCGCTTTTCAGTTAGCAGGGTGTATAGAAAAGGACGAAACAAAGGTATAAGTTGTTCTATCTGGTAAGGATAATCGCTCGCCACTTTCGCGGTCATAGATACCTATCGCCAGGCTATAAGTATCTGGCGGCAAGCTATCGGGTAAGGTGAGGGTGAATGTCTGTATATAAAAAGTATCCCTGAGCGCACGCTCATTGATATACAACGGACACAGCCAGCGGTCGCCTTGCGCCCATAGCTCCCCGCCTTCATATGGCGTTTGTGTCCCGTATAAATGCAGCATCAAGTTCAACGTGGGGGATAGCGCTTGTAATGGCCGTATAGCCAGTGTGATATTGAGCGTATCGCCTAATTGGGGGTGTTCGGGTGTGATAGCCAGTGGTTTTACCAATAGTGCATCACTAAACTGTAACGCATTGCTCCAATCAACCGGCATTGGCTTCCCCCGCAGAATGTTATAACCCAATGTGTTCCGCTCTAGCACTTCGACCGTTGCCCATTGGCGTAGCGTTAACTCAAAACGGGGATGCAGCTCAATAACATGCAAGTATAGCGCCCCACCATCCGCCAGCACTGTGCACAAACGGCTATCAAAATACCCGAACGCCTGTTGTGGGTACTCCCTCGCCCGAAAGTCTACAACGGGTAAATCATTTGATCCGGGTACGAGTACAATCCCATCTCTTGGATATTGGTCGGCTATATGCACCAATCCAGCATTAATTTCATCTTCCGCCGCGACTTCTAGCCGTTTAATGCGCAGCCATTGCTCATAATCGATAAATGTGCCAACTGCCGCCCAAAAGAATAGCACTATCACCGCAACTTGCACCTTGCGGCCATAGTGCCGCAGCCCCACCACGCCCGCCCCGATGACGAGCGCCAGCGCAATGGTTGCGCCGTAGCCGCGCAGATATTGTGGCGCGCCCTGACTGAATAGGGTGGGGATAAGCGAGAAGAACCCCAGCCCCAAAATCCACATCCCCGTTTTTCGCTGTTTGATGAACAATGCGCTGAGGCCAAGAAGTGTTAAAATTGCTAGTGGCAAATCCAGCACCGGCCTACCCGGCAAATTGTGTGTGATGAGCATATCGCCCTGGTATAGCCATGCCCCTAACCAAGCGTGAGCATTGGCCAAAACTTCTGCGAAACTGTTCACTGCCACATGCTCAATGCGCCCGCCGGCTTTCATTGGATTATTCAATGTGAATATGATGATGGGCAACCCGATTAGCCCCATCATGATGAGTGTCAATAACGCTCGCCGTTGCCCCCGCCAGAGCCACCAAAGGCATTGCAATGCCCCCAGCAAAAGCCATGTTCTCGCCGCAAAATAGGTATAAGCCGTTAAGCCTAGCCATAGCCCAGCGATTAGCCAAGCACGCCTGTGGTTACGGCGGTGCGCTATCCAAAGGGCTGCCAGTGCCAGTGCGCCCCAAAGCCCGAAAAGGTTCAGTCTAAAAGCGATGTGGTTGATATGTACTGGCCAATACAACACCGCGAAAGCCGCCGCCGCCCCTAGTCCGCCTCGCTCGCCGAAGAGTTCCCGTCCCAGCGTATAGCAGTCCGCTGTTGTGAGCACACCGGTGAAGATGGGCACTAGGCGCAGCGCAAAGGTAGAAGCCCCAAGCGCCGCCATATAGGGCGCAATCCAATAAAACCAGCCGCTTTCTCGCCCACCGCTGCTGGCCACAAAAGGGGTAATACGCGGGTTATCTAACAGGCTCAGCGCTTCTAACCCGCTTGTCGCTTCATCATAATGGAGATGGTTGGTGAGTGATGCCAACCCGTGAATGCGCAGTGCTGCGGCAACCAATAACACCAGCACCAACCACCATAGCGTGTGTTTCGTTACCCTGTTTGTCATAAATGGCAATATAGTACAAACGCCGCCATTTTGAAAAGAGGGCTTTGGGCATGGTTGCCTACGATTACTTGACGATTACGCGATTGATGATCGCTTGTGCTTGTTGTAGCTCATCTTCATTAATTGTATGCCCCATACCAGGGTAGATTTTCTCGGTAACTTCCGCGCCCATTTTGCGAAAAACTTCGGCTGTTTCATGCACCCGCGCTAAGGGAATATGAAAATCTACATCGCTACAACCGATGAAAATCGGCGTGCCTTCCAGATTGCCCGTGTAGTTGAATGTTGCCCCCTCTGGTCCAATCACACCGCCGCTGAAAATGAGCGCGCCGCCATAGCGCTTGGGATACCGTGCGATGTATTCCGCCGTTAAACAAGCACCTTGAGAAAACCCACCGATGACGATACGTTGCGCTGGTATGCCTGCCGCTTCTACTTGTTCAATAAGCTGAGTGATGACGCTCAACGCCGATGATAGATAGGGTTCGTTGGCTTCAATAGGGGCGATGAAGCGTTGTGGATACCAAGTATTGTTTGCCGCTTGTGGAATGAGGTAAGCATAATCTGGATGGGGTAATGCCTGTGCTAGGCTTAACATACTTGTCGCAGAAGCACCCCGCCCGTGTATGAGGATGGCCGCTGCTTTGGCTTCATGGAGCGGCTTGCCCGCGGTTAAAATAGGTTGTCCAATATGGGGATGTGCAGTCATGTTTTACTCCGATGGCGCATCAGGGATTGTTATAGGTGGTAACTGGGCGCTAATCATAGCGCGTTGTGGCTCTAACCAAGGTGGCAGCTTCAGTTCATGACCAAGCGTTTCCAGTGGTTCATCAACGAGGAAACCAGGGGCATCTGTAGCGATTTCGTATAACACCCCATTAGGCTCGCGGAAATAAATTGAGCGGAAATACTGGCGGTCTCGCACAGGGGTAACATGTAGCCCAACCTGCAACAACGCTTGACGGTATTCAGCTTGCTCCTCATCGCTTTGCGTTCTGAAAGCGATATGGTGTACACTGCCCGCGCCCGCTTGCCCTAAGCCCAAGCCATCTTTTTCGACAAGGTCAATATAAGCGCCAACTTCTCCCGCTGCGCGGTATCTGCGGCGATTGCCCTCTTGTCCGACAAGTGTATATCCCATGATTTCGGTGAGTAAGCGTGCGCTGGGTGTATGGTCAAAAACCCATATCGTCGCGCCATGAAATCCCTGTATGGCACAGGCTTCAGGGATGGGGCTATCTACCCAATGCCGCACCTTGCTTGGACTATCGTCTGTTACTAGCTCTAAAGCCATACCATCTGGGTCTTCAAAACATAGCACCTGCTGCCCAAATCGCGTCTCTAGGTGCGTGCTGATGTTGTGAGTATGAAGCCGCTCCTGCCAGTAGTCCAGTGCTGATGGGGGGATGCGATAGCCCACGGCAGCCACTTCACCATTGCCGACGCGCCCCCGTTTTAGGCCACGCCATGGGAAGAATGTCAAAATTGTGGCGGGGCTGCCCACTTCGTCACCAAAGTAAAAATGATAGGTCGTAGGGTCATCAAAATTAACAGTGCGCTTAACGAATCGTTGCCCTAGCAAGCCATGATAGAAGTCTAAATTGCGCTGCGGCTCAGATGCAATCGCCGTAATATGGTGAATGCCCTTGATTGGTTGCATAGGCACATGCTCCATTTTATCTATCGGGAGGTATTCACAGTATACATGATACATTGCTGAACGCTGCCAGATTGGTCGTAAGCCTTTCTTGGTTGCGAGATGTTGAACGTGGCGCTATTCAGTGGCATAATCAACCCGTTCATCAGCGAGATAACAGAGACGGCGGTTATATACCTATGACAGACGCATCGAACGAAAAACAGGCTTTGAGTTTCTT
>DAOTWU010000232.1:0-2602 GCA_034435735.1 Anaerolineae bacterium
TCTTGCGAAAACCTGCCGCAGGCGCACCAAATTATACAGGCTTATAACGCGCTGATGAAAATCGTCGCGCCCGCCCTGCTGTTCAAGTCAGAAGCGATTGTTCACCCCGCCGATGTGCAGCGTTATGTCAGTTGGGATGAAGCGCCTTTATCCTATAACCCAACGCTTATGGCATTGCTATGGGAGTCACTGGCGACACGCAACGTGAAGTTATTGACGCGCTCTATGCAAAAGCGCTTCACCCTACCGAAAGAATGCGCATGGGTGAATTATGTGCGGGTGCATGACGATATTGGCTGGACATTTGCCGATGAGGATGCGCAAGAATTAGGCATCAACCCCAAAGACCATCGCATGTTCCTCAATAAGTTCTATACTGGCCGTTTTGAGGGGAGCTTTGCCGCTGGTTTACCATTTAACTACAATCCGCAAAATCAGGATGTGCGCATCAGTGGCACAACCGCCTCGTTAGCAGGATTAGAGCGAGCACTAGAGAGCGGCGATGAGGAAGCGATTGACAAAGCGTTGAAACGCATCTGGCTCATTCATAGCGTGATTATCAGCGCGGGCGGCATCCCACTGCTGTATTTGGGTGACGAAATCGCCACCTTGAACGACTATAGTTACCGCAATGACCCGCGCAAGGCCGATGATTCGCGCTGGGTGCATCGTCCACGCTTCGATTGGGAACGAGCGGAAAAGCGGCTAGACCCTGAAAGCGTAGAAGGGCGTGTCTTCGCTGGTATGAAATACTTGCTGGATTTGCGCAAGCGGCTACCTGCTATGGCCAACGGGGGCACAATGTTCTTCGATACAGGCGACGAGCATGTGCTGGGCTATATTCGCAATCGCAAAGTGATGGTGCTGGCGAACTTCTCTGAAGAGGCGGTGAAGGTTAGCCCGCAAGAGAGCTTCGCCCTCTCAGTGCCGAAGGGCATGGCCACCGACCTCATCACCGATACACAAGTAGATATTCGCACCCCAATCGCCCTTGAGCCGCTGCAATTCATGTGGCTAATCTAGGTATTCAAGGCCGCCACGCGGGGTAAGTGCTGGAAAAATCGCCATGCGTAATTTGGAGAAGTTCGCCACCATCTGCCGAGCTGATAAAAAGTTGAAGATGGTCGCGGACTTCTCCTGCGAACACCAGCCACCTGCCATCAGGCGACCATGTTGGTGACCAATAGCCGCCACTTTTCTCAGTAAGTTTCAAGGCCGCGCCGTCAGGGTTCATGATGTACATATCGACATGCAATAAACAGCGTTGGGAGAACCCAACACGCCCACTACAGCCGTCTGTACTCAAATCGCGCTCACTCGCCCATGCAAAACGCCGACCATCGGGCGACCACTCTAACGCGCCATCGTTGGTATTGTCATAAGTGACGCGGCTCACCACGCCATCTTCTACCCGTAAGCGATAGACATCGCGCATACCATCGCGGTCAGAGACGAAAAGCACCTCTTCCCCCGGCCACCAAGACGGCTGGGCATCGCTCCATGACACACCGCCATAAGTGAGCGGGCGCTGGTTTGTGCCATCGACATTCATGATATAGAGGCGCTTCAGGCCGTCGCGGTCACTCTCGAAAATAATTGATTGACCATCAGGCGACCACGTCGGTAGGTTATTATTGGCAGGCGTATCCGTCAATCGATGAAGCTGGCGGCTGGCCATATCCAACACAAATACATCCCACGAGCCATCAGGATTGGCAGCAAATGCCAGCCGTTGGCCATCTGGCGACCAGCGCGGGCGTATCTCTAGGGCGGGGGTGTTGGTGAGGCGCACAATGAAGCCATGACCAATATCCATGAGATACAAATCATGCTGGCCATCAGGCTCGCTTTGGAAGGCGATTTCGTCGCTGGAGGTTTTTTGCCCGATAAACATAATCAAGTTGACCAGCAAAAAACATACCAGCCATAGCCGAAGCCCCAAACGCATTAAAAAGGGTGCAAACCCAAACATCATCCATACTCACGGCCAATTAACTTGATAGCGCATCCGCCTGATGATGGTTTGCGACGATGAGATGCTAATGATATTGTACCCTGCTATGCTATCGACATCCTTAACAGTTTCAATTTGGTCGGGGTCGGCGCGGAATTGACACCATGAACTGGGAACGCCGTAATAGCGCACGCCATCCTGTTCAATTTCAAAATCTTGGTGGATATGCCCGTGAAAAACACCGCGTAAGCGATGGGCGGCGCGGCGCAATACGGCATGAACATCTGCGCCGTTCGTTGTGCCCATAAAGTCATCTAACCAAGGTACACCCGTCGGCAAAATGTTGTGATGCACCGCCACCACCAGCGGGCGGGTATCTTCTGCCGTGCAGATGGCCTCTAGCCATGCCAGTTGGTCATCATCAACATAACCACGTGGCGGTTCTGCGCCGCCGTTGCTATCAAGGAAGACGAACTGAACGCCCTGATAATCAAACTCTTGATAATACATCGGGCGAACAGCATCGGGCGGCAATCCTAATAAATCGCGCTGGAAAGCCGTTTTATGGTCATGGTTGCCGGGTAGGTAGTGAATGGGCACAGATAACGGGGCGAAAACGTCGCGCGCTGTGGCATACAATTCAGGGAT
>DAOTWU010000233.1:0-5250 GCA_034435735.1 Anaerolineae bacterium
GCTGATGCCCGACCAGTAGGCGCTGTCTTTAACGACGAGTTGCGTTTAGTGGGGTGGCGGCCTGTGCCACTGCTCTCGCCAGAATCTGAAGCGGGTTGGATTACGCCCCAGCAGTCCTACATCATTGAACTTTTCTGGGAAGTGCTGCAACCGACGGAAACCCGTTATGAGTTCACACTCACTTATGAGGTGGATGGTCAACGTGTTGCGGGTTATGATCGCTTTATCGGCGGAACAAGTTATCCGCCAACGCCAACATATATGTGGCAGGTTGGCGATATTTATAGCGAAATTGTGGGCTTCCGCCCGCCTGCGGATGCGCCGCTTTTACGCAGTGGGCGCGTCTTTGTGGATGTGTATACGACAGAAGGTGACCTGCGTGACCCCAGCCGCCCAATTTTCGAGGTGTCTATCACCGAGCCACAAGGTGCTGCCAATATTTCTCTGACAACGCTCGCCGTCTATCCTAACGCTGTGCCCGAAGAGTTGCCGCCAGTAGAAACGGCGCTTGATATCACCTTCACCGCGCCGAATGGTGACAGCATCGCGCTATATGGTTATACTCTGCTAGACGAGGCCGCTGCTGGCGAAACCCTGATGCTAGAAATGGTCTGGATTGCGCAAACAGAGGTTGCGCTGAACTATAATATGTTCATTCATGTGATGAACGAAGATGATGAGCTTGTGACGCAGTTTGATGGCCCGCCTATCGCACATATACTCACCAGCAATTGGCGTCCAGAATATCCGTTGGTGGGGCAAATTGCCGTGCCGAGGCCGCAGCAAGCGGGGACATATCGTCTTTATGCTGGTTTATATGATGCGCCTGCCGCTTCGTTCCGTTTAGATGCTGGCACGCCTGATAATCGTGTATTGCTGGCAGAGGTAGTCATTGAATGAGCGTGGACGTATAATCAAGACACAACAACAGAAGGCGGAACACAATGAACGATGATGCCATACGGCGCGCCGTAGAACGCGCCCTTCGCAAACATTTAGGCCAAGCCGCCGGTCGCACTGTTATTGATGCGGCAGATATTGAAGCCGTGCCAGAAGGGGAGACGCTGGTTGTCCCCCCAGATGCCATCATTACCCCGCTGGCGCGCCAATATGCGCTAGACCGCAATATCACCATTACGCAGGCAGAGGTTGCCTTGCAAGAGCCACAACACCGCGTAATTGCCATCGGCGCAGACCATGGCGGCTATCGCTTGAAAGAGGTGCTTAAGGCGTTTCTACAGGCTGATTACAACGTAATTGATTGTGGAACTGATAGCCCTGATAGTGTAGACTATCCCGACTTCGCCCATGCAGTTGCGCAACAGGTGAGCAGTGGGCGGGCATGGCGCGGTATCATCATTGATGGTGCGGGCATTGGTTCATGTATGGCGGCGAACAAAGTGCCGGGCGTGCTGGCCGCCATGTGCTACGACCAAGCGACCGCTATCAATAGCCGCGAACATAATAACGCCAATGTACTCACTTTAGGCGCGGGCTTAATTGGCGAGGCGTTGGCCAAGCAAATAGTGAAAACTTGGCTTACAACCGAATTTGGTGGTGGACGCCACGCGCGCCGTGTGAATAAAATTATTGATATTGAACGTCGCTACCGTTCCGAATAGTTTTTATGCTGGTTAGCAGCTGCAGTGAAAAACGTTATTACCGGTGTTTTCTGTTTTATCGGCTGCTAGTGAACATCAGCGATATTGCCACAGGATTGTACGATGACGAAACCAATCACTGCCGAAGAATTCGAGAGTCTTGTTGACCAAATTACCCAACAGGTGGTTGCCCGCCTTAATCAGGAAGGCGAGGCCACTGGGCATGGCGATTGTTGTACCCATGATGATGATGGTCGCTGTGTGCATCATTGTTCGGATCGCGTGCGGCGGGTTGTGAATAGCGGCGCTGACCGTATCTCCTCCAGTTTGGGCTATATCCCGCGCGATTTGAGTATGGCGCGTTTGATTGACCATACCCTGCTCAAACCCGACGCCACTGCCGAAGAAATCGCCCAGCTTTGCCGCGAAGCCCGCGAATACCATTTCGCCTCTGTCTGTGTGAATAGCGGTTGGGTGCCCTTAGCCTCTGATTTGCTGAAGGGGAGCGATGTCGCCGTTTGTACGGTAGTCGGCTTCCCGTTGGGCGCGTCTTTACCAGAGGTAAAAGCCTATGAAGCTCAGATAGCCATTCAAAACGGCGCTTCAGAGGTGGATATGGTGCAAAATATCGGCTACCTCAAGAGCCGTGACCTCAAAGCGCTGCACCATGATATTGCCACAGTTGTCGCCACCTGCCACGCCCACAACGTCATTTGCAAGGTGATTTTAGAGACATCTAAGCTCACTGACGAAGAGAAAGTTATCGCCAGTCAAGTATCAGTGATGGCTGGCGCCGATTTCGTCAAAACCAGCACCGGCTTTGGTGGCGGTGGCGCGACGGTGCACGATGTGGCTTTGATGCGCCGTGTTGTTGGCCCCAATGTCGGCGTGAAAGCCAGTGGTGGCGTGCGGAGCTACGAGGACGCCCAAGCGATGGTGAAGGCTGGCGCTACCCGCATCGGCGCAAGTGCAGGCGTGGCTATTGTGCGCCAAGAGCGTGGCGAGCAAGTCGCTGTCGGCGGCAAAGGGTACTAGGCACATGCCCGAAGCAGATACCATCTTCCCCGATAGCCTGCCCCTCACTGTTCAGAGTATCGCCGAACAGTTGCGCGCCTGTGGCCTTCAAGCTGGCCAGACCGTGCTGGTGCATAGCAGCATGAGCAGTCTCGGCTGGATTAGTGGCGGCGCGGTGGCGGTTATTCAGGCGCTGTTGCAAGTGCTGGGGGAAGATGGCACATTGATGATGCCCACCCACACCACCAGCAACACCGAGCCAAAATATTGGCAAAACCCGCCCGTGCCAGCGCATTGGTGGCCAATTATCCGCGAGCATCGCCCCGCCTATGACCCGACGATTACACCAACGCGCATGATGGGCGCGATTGCCGAGCTATTTCGGACGTGGCCGGGCGCCATACGTAGCGCACATCCTGCCTTTTCTTTTGCTGCTATTGGGCCAAATGCCGCCTATCTCACTGCTGGTCATTCGCTAGAAGATGGGCTAGGAGAGGCCTCTCCTATCGGCAAATTGTACGAACTTGATGGATATGTGTTGTTGTTAGGCGTACCTCATAGCAATAATACATCACTACACCTCGCCGAGTATCGCGCCGATTGGCCCGGAAAGCGCACAGTGCGTCAGGGTGCCGCCATGTTGGTTGATGGCGAACGCCGCTGGGTTGAATATGACGACCTGGATTTAGACGCTGATGATTTTCAGACGATTGGTGCGGCATACGAACGACAAATCGGGTATACTCCGTGTCGTGTTGGGCGGGCGACGGTGCGCTTTTTACGACAGCGCCCGCTAGTAGATTTTGCGGTAGAATACATGAACGCTAACCGCAAATAAATTGAGTAACAAATGCTTAAAATATTTTCGGATGACAAAGGGAGATAAACACAATGGCCGAAGCATTGGGCATGATTGAGACAAAATCGTTCGCCGCCGTCGTCGAGGCAGCGGACGCTATGGTGAAAGCCGCCCGTGTAGAACTGGTCGCCTATGAGAAAACTGGCGGCGGTTTTGTCACTGCGGTTGTACGTGGCGATGTTGCCGCGGTGAAAGCCGCCGTAGAAGCTGGCGTTCGTGGCGCCGAAAAGGTTGGGGAAGTGGTGGCTGTCCATGTTATCCCCCGCCCCCATGTCAACGTCGATGCCATTTTGCCGTTGGGCCGCCAAGAAGAAGGCCGCGCGGCAATGCAAAAGGATTAGTCATGCAACTGGCGAAAGTCGTCGGTACGGTGGTGGCCAGCGCCAAAAGCGCCCGCACCGAAGGCTTGAAAATGCTGATTGTTCAGCCCATTCAACCCGACGGTACGCCAACGGGCAAATATGTGGTTGCGTTCGACGCTGTCGGTGCGGGGATTGGTGAAGTGGTGCTTTATGCCACAGGCAGCAGTGCCCGCCAAACCCCAGCCACAGATAACCGCCCCGCAGATGCCACCATCATGGCCATCGTCGATACTGTAGAAGTCGATGGCGAGGTTCTCTATCAAAAAGCTGAAGATGTTTAAGGGCGTGCGCCATCGTGCGCCCTTCCTCGCTCAATCATCAATGGAGTAGCTATCCCATGAAATTCGCCCGTGTGATTGGCAATCTGGTGGCCACACAAAAATATCGCGGCCTAGACGGCGTGAAATTCCTCGTTGTCCAGCCGCTGAACAGCCAGCGTGAGCCAGATGGCGAGCCTTATATTGCCGCCGATGCCACTGGTCAAGCCGGCCCGGATGAACTGGTTTTCGTCATCATGAGCAAAGAGGCGGCCATGGCCTTACCGGTTGGGTTTGTGCCAGTTGATGCTGCGGTGGTTGGCATTGTGGATGACGTAGACGATCGCCCGCTTTATGATGCTGCTAGCGTAGCTTGGAAAGTTTTCATCAACCCGCGACAGGAAGAGGAATAGCCATGTATATAGGACGTGTGAAGGGCACTGTCGTCAGCACTATACGCCATAAAATGTACGATGGCCGCAAGCTGTTGCTGGTGGCGCGGCTAGACCTCGATGGCAGCGAAAGCGGCGCCTATGACATCGCCATTGATGATGTGCAAGCTGGGGTTGGCGATGTCGTCGTGGTGCTGGACGAAGGCAGCAGCGCCCGCCAAATTATGAAGAAGAATTTGGGGCCAGCGCGCGCTATCATCGTCGGCATTGTTGATCGGGTAGACTTCGCCCCTGTTGAGTGATATTTATCACATTGTAATCAGTCAATCCTCACAAACGTAATACAAACCCCTGTTTCCGTAATTCGCCTGCAACATATTCTCTATATAATGAATATATAGAGGTGTTGCACTTTGGTGCGATGCCCCGCCCGCCGAACATCGCCCCTTACATTTCCCTCGTGGCGAGCGGTCTTGATGGACGGTCGTTTAATTTAGCGGGGGAGGCTATTATGTACGCCCATGTTGTCACCTTAAAATCCAGCTTAGGCAAAATGCCGCAAATTCGGCA
This sequence comes from Anaerolineae bacterium, assembly GCA_034435735.1. Classification (GTDB taxonomy): domain Bacteria; phylum Chloroflexota; class Anaerolineae; order Aggregatilineales; family Phototrophicaceae; genus S146-30. Next base: position 5,056 of record DAOTWU010000233.1, read on the forward strand.
AATGATTAACGAGCAGCTTTTGCCAGCCTTGCATAATTACGAGGGTTTCATCGGTGGCTATTTGCTGGAGCAAATCGATGACCCCGATAGTGCCCAACTCATCCAATTCTGGGAAAGCCAGTCCGCGCTGGAAAAAGTGCACCGCACCGGCATGTTAAAGACATCGCTGGCTTCGCTCATCGCCTATTTCCCCGG
>DAOTWU010000234.1:0-14905 GCA_034435735.1 Anaerolineae bacterium
TTCTGGCGGAAGATGATGATAGTCTCGGCAATCGTAATGCGCTCATTACCTACACTTTCCCCGATACAGGAACTTACATTGTTGTGGCGACGCGCTATCTCACCAATGATGGCGATTCAGCTGGCTCATATCGTTTGACTGCAGAACGTAGCCAGACCAGCGCTGGCCAACCACCACAAGCCCCACCTCCCACACAACCGCCAGCTGCGCCATCTACCGCTTCTATTGCCGTGGCCAATCAAAGTGGTGTGACGGTTTGTTATGTCTATATCAGCCCAAATGATGAAACTACGTGGGGTTCAGATTGGCTGGCGCCTGATGAAACACTAGAAAACGGCTTCTTCATTCGCTGGGATGGTGTCGCTACAGGCATCTATGATGTGCGAGTTGAAGACTGTCAGGGTGGGCATGTAGAGACCTATTACGTTGAATTCAACAGCGATACAACAATCTATGTCTATGTCGATCATCTAGAAGTCGCTGCTGGTGTGCCCTAATTCGCCACACCGGTAAATCTTATGCAAACACGACCGCCCTTAACTGGGCGGTTTTTGCGTTCTGGTATAAAAAGCTGCACCCTTGAGCCGCCAACTTGTGGTACAATGCCTTGCGTTATGTCTCGGTGGTTATAAGTACACCCTATAGGAAACAGCCCATGAGCGAATGGATTACGATTATCGGCCTCGAAGTCCATGCCGAAATGGAAACGGGCAGCAAAATGTTCAGCGCTTGCCCGGTCGTAGATAGCGTAGAAGCACCCCCAAATACCGCAGTAGACCCGCTATCATTGGGTATGCCGGGTACATTGCCAGTGATTAATAAACTGGCGATGGAATACGGCATGATGGTGGGCTTGGCCCTCAATTGCGAAATTCCGCCAATCAACCAGTTTGCCCGTAAAAACTATTTTTACCCAGACTTACCCAAAGGCTACCAGATTAGCCAGTATGACCGTCCGTTGGCCGTCGATGGTTGGATAGACATTGATTTATCCGATGGCCAGACAAAGCGCATTCGGGTTCGCCGCGCCCATATGGAAGAGGATACCGGCAAATTGACCCATGTCACTGGTGGCAGCTTGGTAGATTACAATCGTGCTGGTGTGCCACTTCTAGAAATTGTCTCTGAACCAGATATTAACAGTGCTGAAGAGGCAGAAGCCTATGCACGCAAGTTGCGGGCGATTTTGCGTTATTTGGGTGTCAATAGCGGTGATATGAGCAAAGGTGTTTTGCGTTTCGAGGCCAATGTCAGTGTAATGCGCCCCGACGATGCCGAATACCGCACCCGCACCGAAATTAAGAACCTCAATAGCATTCGCAGCATGTATCGCGCCATTCAATATGAGGTAGAGCGCCAGATTAAACTTTATGAAAGTGGCGATACAGTGCGGCAAGCGACGCTTGGCTGGGATGAGAATGCACAGAAAATTGTCATCCAACGCTATAAAGAGCGCCCTGATGAATACCGCTATTTCCCAGAGCCAGATTTGCCCATTGTCGTGGTGAGCCGTGAATGGGTGGAAGAGGTTCGCGCCCGCTTGCCAGAATTGCCCGACGCCAAGAAACAGCGTTTTGTAGAAGAGCTTGGCCTAAGCGATTATGATGCTGGCGTTTTAGTTGCCGAGCGTGCCGTTGCGAATTACTATGAGGCGGTTTTGTCTGCAGGCATTGAAGCGAAAGCAGCGGCAAACTGGATTATCAGTAACTTGTTCGGTCTTATGAATAAAGCGAGTGTAGACCGCGAAGCGATTACGGATATTCCCGTGACGCCAGAAAAACTGGCTGGACTTATCAAGCTGGTTAATGACGGCACTATCAACCAGAACACAGGCGTTAAAGTGCTGGAAATGATGTTTGAAAGTGGCCAGGACGCCCAGGCCATTGTCGATGAAAAAGGGCTGGCGCAGGTTTCTGATACCAGCGTTATTGCAGAGGCCGTTGCACAGGTTATCAAAGATAATGAAGGACTTGTCCAACGCTATCTTGAAGGGCAAGACAAACTGTTTGGTGCGCTTATGGGGAAAGCAATGGGCGCACTAAAAGGGAAGGGCAATCCGCAAGTTGTGCGCGAACAACTGACAGAACAGCTGAATGCCCTACGTAACGGTAGCTAACCCCTTTTAATAAGTAAACCAATGAAGGCGCGGCTTCGGCTGCGCTTTTTGCTTTTATAATAGCCTTAATGACATGAAACTTATCCACAGCTTATATACATTTCGTTCATCATACTAGAAAGTTATAGTATGGTTAAATTTTCGAATTCTGATAAATTTCTTAACTTTTCTTGCTTGTCCTTGTCTAAAATTGACATAAAATAAAGATAGAGTTGAGGTGATGGGTGCAGATAGAGGAGGACAACGATGACCGACAAACTCATGCGCTGTGCCACGCACATTCTTGATAGTGCTAGCAACCTATTACACAATGCAGATGACACGATACTCACCCCACCGCAGCTAAAAAGTATCTGTGCCCTTCATGATGTTGCAGAACGTTTGATGCAAGAGTGCGAACAGCTACAGGCTGACCCCTTACCCGATGCGATATTGCGCGTAGAGCATCGCCTGCGCAATACATTGACCAGTTTGCGCGGTTACAGTAAGTTTTTGGCTTCAGAACGTATGGGGCCATTAAGTCGTGAACAGCACCTCGATTTGTTACGGATAGAAGATGGCATCACTGATTTCATCATTGCACTAGATAAAGAGATGGTTAAAGCTGCTCCAGGCGCAACTGCTGTTGCATAACATATAAAGAGTTGGCGATGTTAGCACAATTGCAAAAGCTGTTTTCCCAGCCATGATAAAGGCCTTTCTTCATAACTGAAGAGAGGCCGTATTATTTCCCTCACAAGTTTTCCCCTGTTATCCCGCCGTTATTTTCTTGTGCTATACTTTCTCCGTTTTGATTGAATATTTCGAGGTGCAACGTGTACCATTTTCTGATATTGGCTTTTATGCTAATTCCCATCTTTAACGGGACTCCCGCCCAGAATGCTGCTATGAGCTTTGAACATGGTGGCACGATAACAGCGGCGGGTTGGAATAACGAAGGCACGCAACTTTTCACAGCTGGCGATGATGGCCGCTTAATACTGTGGGATGTGGCGAGCGGCGCTGTATTGGCCGAATTGCAGCACGACAGCCCACTTTTAGGTGCTGTTTGGGGAGAGGGTGACCATTTACTCACATGGCAGGAAAATGGTCTTATCACCCTATGGGATACAGCGAGTTTGTCACAGTTGTGGCAGGTTTCATTGGAAGCCGCGCCCCGTACTGTGTTGTGGGATGGGCAACATTCCCGTATTTTGGCATATACCCAGCATGAAGTGGGTATATGGACGCTGAACGATGGTGAATTATTGTTCACTACACAAATCGAAACCCCTTTAGCCAGTGCAAATTGGTCTGGTGAAGATGCCGTTTACTTATTCGATGAAGAGAATAACGTCCGACGGTTTTCCCTCTCCGATGGCGAGGAGTTATCGGCATTCAGTTTGCAACATCGCGGCATGCTTTTAGGTGCGCGCTTAAATCAGGATGAAACCCGCTTGCTCACCTGGCATGTTGATGGCTTCGCTATCGTGTGGCAAATTGATGGCCAACGCGCCGACCGTATACACACCTTCCGCCACCGCACTTTTGTATCTGGCGGGCGCTGGAACACCGCTGAAACCCGCATCATGACATGGGCGGCAGATGATACGGTGAAGCTTTGGGATGCCCAAACTGGCGAGGAATTACGAGTGCTGACGCATCCAGATTGGGCTGATGGTGCGTTGTGGAATCCCGATGAGCGTTATATTCTTACTTGGGCACATACTATTGCTTATATTTGGGATGAAGATGGTGTGCTTATCCCATTCCAGCATCCCGATCTTGTGCGCGGTGCAATGTGGAATAAGCAAGGTGACCATGTGTTAACTTGGGCTTGGGATGGCATAGCCCGCCTGTGGGCATTGCCACAAGAAGAGGATTAACATCGTGTGGGGCACAATTATCAACACGGCAACCGTTTTACTGGGGACATCTGCGGGGCTATTCATTGGCAACCGCCTCAACAAGCGCATGCAGGAATCTGTCATGACGGCGATAGGGCTGGTGACTTTATATGTTGGCATCAGCAATACTTCGCAAACGGGCAATATCATTATCCCTCTGTTGAGCCTATTGGCTGGTGCTATCATTGGCGAAATGTTGAATATTGATGCCGCCCTAAAACGTCTCGGAGATTGGCTACAGCTGCGTTTTGGCAACACGTCATCCGCCCCGATTGAAACAGCAGAGGTTGCTCCTGATGGCGCTGCTGCTTCCAGTGCCCGCTTTGTGAATGGTTTTGTAACGGCCAGCTTGGTTTTTTGCGTTGGGCCATTAACCTTTTTAGGCGCACTACAAGATGGTATGGGAATTGCCGCTGGCTTTCAAATGCTTTTGATAAAAAGCATCCTCGATATGTTTACAGGAATGGCTTTTGCTGCCACTTTTGGCATTGGCGTGATGTTCAGTGCTGCGACAGTGCTTTTCTTACAGGGCGGACTGGCGATTATGGGGCGTTTCAGCGGCGAGTTTATGACGGCACCCATGATTAACGAAATGTCGGCTGTGGGTGGTCTTATCCTCATGGGCATTGCGCTGGTGCTTTTAGATGTGAAAAAGCCTCGTGTGGCCAATTATCTACCAGCACTCATTATTGCGCCGCTGATGGTTGCCATCGCTGCCTTTCTGGGGATTGATATTTACCCGTTATAGGCGCAATGGAGGCGGCATTCATTCGCCGTTTTCCTCTTCTGCTAATGTGCCGATGATAATCAAGCTATATGCGCCGCGTGTACTGGGATTGCGCGCTGAAAGCTGCACCAGTTGGGAATCGGTGTCTTGTGGCGTGATATACATCCCCGCATCAAAACGGTCGCCTATGATGGTTCTGCCATCTTCAAATTGCAGGCCATACCCTGCAATGGCGGGCACATCAGCGCATTCGCGCAAGCCAGCATCATCACAGACATATATTTGCTCTTCTCCTAAATCCAATCGGATATAAGGGTCTAGGCGCGTGCCCTCTGCACCCACCATATAAATCAGAAAGGCATCATTTTGCGCTCTTGGGCCAGCTTGAAAACCCAAAAACTCCCGCTCACCATACTCATCAATGCCCAATCCCTCTATTACCGCAATATATCGCCCGTTAGTGCCTTCAACAGCGCCAAATTGCACAGTAATGTCGTTAATGGTCTCTAACTGACTAAAATCAAGTTGGATGGCATTGATAGGTTCTGTGCCAATTTCAATTTCAGGCAAATTTATTTCTACAAGTTCGCTGATCGGCTCGTTGAAGCAGGTGGCAGTATCGTCAAGGTTTTTGATGCGGATAACAGGTTGTAGCCCATCTAGCCCGTATACTGTGATGCGGATATTCTCATTGATGATGTTGCCCAGCGCATCAAATTGCAGCATATTCACCGCTTCATCTTCACGGCAGCGATAGACGACCTCTAAAAACGGGTTAGGGCGAGGAGCTACATCATTGCCCAGTAACAGCGTGAACCTGTAATTGCCGGTCGATGTCCCATTCTCTAAGCCAGCGCGGCTGGCCACAAATCTATATGTGCCATCTTCCGGTATTTCAAACTCGATGCGCGCCACGCCGCCAGCTTCTGCCACTGCGTTAATATCACTGCGTGCTATCATCTCATTATTGGGCGCTAAAAGCCCCAGTAGGGGGATGAGGTCATCTTCGGCATCCATTTGCCCGATAACAACATCACCAGCAAACGCCTCAAATACCCACCAATCAAATAAAGCTTGGTCAGTAATGCTATCCTGCACCGTCTCTCCATAATTGACTTCACGAATGGTTGGTTCGGTGTCATCCTGTGCTAAGGATGGCACAACTGTCAAAATAGCTAAGATAAAAAGTAGGCTAAGGCGCATCATAACATCATCTCTCTTGGGCTTAGTTGTTGTCCTAAATGTAATTCTAGGGGGATGTGGCTATGTTGCAAGTAACAAAACAGCCGCCGGCGTTTGCCTGGCGGCCATTTGGGTTCGTTTAATTTGGTGTGAAGGAAGTCGCTTACTTGACTTCGACTTTCGCGCCTTCTTCTTCCAGCTTCTTCTTGGCATCCTCGGCGGCTTCTTTGGTGACGCCTTCGAGAATGGTAGCCGGAGCAGATTCGACCAGGTCTTTGGCTTCTTTCAGACCAAGGTTGGTGATAGCGCGCAGCGCCTTGATGACGTTGATTTTCTTCGGACCAATGTCGGCCAGCACCACGTCGAATTCGGTCTTTTCTTCTTCTTCGGCAGCGCCAGCGCCACCGGCAACAGCAGCACCAGCAACCATTACCGGAGCAGCAGCGGCGGCGGTTACGCCCCAAGCCTCTTCCAGTTTTTCTTTAAGCTGGGAAGCTTCCAGAATGGTCAGGCTGCTAAGTTCTTCTACCAGTTTATCGAGATCGGCCATTGTTCAATCCTTTCACAGAGTTTGCCGCGTATTTTTGCAAAGCGGCGTAATTTGCTGACGGGAAAACTAGACGGCATATACGGCCTTAGGCGGCCTCGCCGTCGCCTTTCTCTTGCACATAAGCGTGCAAAACATTGACAATTTGGCTCGTCGCGGCATTGAGTACACCCACCAAGCCAGTAGCAGGTTGCACCACCAGCCCGGCAATCTGCGAACGCAGTTCGTCGAGCGTCGGCAGTTTGGAGTAGGTCTCCACCTGCTTGGAATTGAGCACTTCTTCGCCCATCACGCCGCCGGTGACCTGGGCTTTATCCTCAACGGCGTTAGCTTTATCTGTGATGAAATCCAAGATAACTTTAGCCACGCCGGGGAAGTTGCCCTCGGAGAAGGCGACGCTTGTTGGGCCATTAAGCAGCTCTTCCGGCACTGTCCACCCCGCTTGCTGCAAGGCAATGCGGAACAGTGTGTTTTTGGTGCGGACATATTGCCCTTGAGCTTCGCGGATTTTGGCGCGCAGTGCTTCTACTTGTGGCACAGTCATGCCAGTGGTAGAGACGACAACGAAGCCATCCGCATTCTCAAGAAATTGAGTGTACTGAGCGACGAGTTCTTCCTTGCGTTGACGCGAAATAGCCAAGACTCGTCCTCCTTCACATAGGCCTTTATTGGCCAGAACAAGAAAAGCGACCCGCTTATGCGAAGGCCGCCTCAATCTCAAACCATAAATACAGCCACAATCCATATTGGTGTGGTCGGGTTCTCTTGGGCCTTCACCTCGGCGGGAAATTAAGCTTATAACAAGCACCCGCTGTCTGCGGCAAAGTCGCTCTATAAGGTTATTACGAACCGTTCCGCATTATAATGCCCCCCATTACAGTGTCAAGGGGCTAACTCGGTTTAAGGGGTTTCCCCTTGCTCCAGTATACGTTGTTCAAAGCGGGCAAGCGCATCTTGTAAACGTTGTTGCCGCAGGCTATGGGTTAAATCGCCTCGTGTGCGCTCTAAAACGCTGCGGACAATATCCGTTTGCCGCCGCAAGCCCCCTGTAATTGCATCTGGAAAATCAAAGGTCACTAACTCATCATAAATCGCGTCCATCCACGCCAGTAAGCGCTCCGCTTCATCGCTATGTTCGGCTTCTCGCCGCAAAATATCTAGGATGAAGCGTCGTAGTTCTGTGGCCGCTTCTGCCAACCCGCGCAAGTATGTTTCTGGCTCTACATGCAGGGTTTCTGGCTGGGGTAGGGGCTGATTGCGAATAATGGCGTATGTGGCGAAGGCCTCTGCCACCTCTTTGAGTGCGTCTTGTGTGTATCCGGTGTAATACAAATCAGGATAGTTCTCGACGGCTTCTCGTAGCGCTGCGGCCATCTCTCGAACAGTTTCTAACTTACTATCGGCGTTCTCCCAATCGCGGCGGTGAATAGCGCGAATGCTCTCTGAGCAATGGCGTATAAGTTCACGGGAACGGCTAATTGCCGCATCTCTGGCGCTATTTTTTGCGGTCATCACCGCTCGTATACCTTCGGTGATGTCGCTCAGTTCATTCATCGGAATTATCTCCATCGCCACCATCATCTGGCTTCACACTGCCAAATAGCTGCTCCGCTAGCGATAACGGGCGATTGGGTGTTTTAATCTCCCCATGTGTCGCTTCATAGCGGGCTAGATTATCGCCCAGTGCTTTCAAAAACAATTTGGCGTTGGTTGGCGTCATTACAACGCGCGACTGAATGCGGGCGCGTGGGTCATTAGGCATAAGTTGAACAAAATCGAGCACTACTTCATTATGGGTGTGGCTGACAATAACGGCATTTGAGTAAACCGCATTGAGCGAAGCAGGAACTTCTAAACGAATTTGTCGTTGTCCGCCTTTATTGGGTTTTCCCGGTATATTTGTCATTTTTATTGTCCTAGATGTGAACAGGCAAAAAGGATGGCGTATCTATCAAACGCCATCCTCATTATACAACGTTAGAATTAGAGGATTGAAAGACTAAAAGGGAATGTCATCAACACTGGATGGGGGTGGGGCAAAGTCATCTTCATAAGGGCTTCCACCTTGTCCATCCCGCCCGCCGAGGAACTGCACATCGCGCGCAGTGATTTCCAGTGTTGCCGTGGGTTCGCCGGCTTGGTTGGTATATGCGGATGCGCTCACCGCGCCCGTCACCATGATTTGCATGCCTTTGCGCACATATTGGTTGCAAGTTTCCGCCAACCCGCGCCATGCTGTCACGCGGAACCAAGTTGTCTTTTCGCGGCGTTCGTTGGTTTGACGATCGTTCCAACGCTCGGTAACGGCTACAGAAAATGAGCAAACCGCCACACCGCTGTCTAAATAGCGTATTTCTGGGTCGCGCCCCACGTTGCCAATGATAATTGTATACTGATAGCCGGCCATGGCCTTCTCCTCGTCCAGCTGCACATACCAGATAAATTGGTATGATGTTCTCACAATTGCTCTATTATAGCAGGCATATAGAAAACACTGCTTTAGAACATATATTCTAACATAAAATCATTATTTTGGCTATAGGGAGTTCGCTAGAATAGGGGGTTAAGCGCGGCTAGCAAGCAGCGCTTCGTGATAGGAGCGCAGTTCTGCATAAAGGGTATCAGCTACTTCGCAGAATTGCTCTACAACTTCACGCTGGAAATCGTTCAGGGGGCCGCTGACTTCCATCAGCAGGACATGCCCATAACCAACAATGACGGTTAGTGGACTAAAGGCATCGTGGTTCAAATAACTGATAAATTGGTTGAGCGGTAGCTTGACACTGGAAAAATACTCATTTTCAAACCGCACCAGTTGGCGGTGGACGCTTTCTAGATGATCGAGTTGCTCTTCATTGAGTGATGCGGTGTCCATAAGCAGAGCATCAACAAAGCGAAAGAGCAGGTCAATATAGAGCGGTACGTTGTTCATGCAATAACTCCACACTTTGTTACAAAACATTATAAAACAGGATGTATTCCATTTAATGGGCGGTTTGGTTTTAATATGGTGAGAATCGGGCAACAAAAACTTAACAAGTATGAATTTTGCGTTTGAAATAGCGTTTGATGTTGGGATATTGTTACAAAAGGCAAAAAAAAGCCCCCTGCTAGGTTGGCTAGCGGGAGGCCACGAGCAAAGAAAGGCATGAGGCATTACATCACGAGGTTGAATAAATACCCTGTTATGATGATGCCCGTTGCAACAACGGTTACAAATATCACGAGCAATCGGGGTTTGAGTACCCGCCGCAAGATAATGATTTCTGGCAGGCTCAGTGCAACAACAGACATCATAAAGGCTAAGGCTGTACCTAACGCCGCGCCTTTGTCCAATAACGCTTCGATGACGGGAATAATTCCAGTAGCACCAGAGTAGAGCGGGACGCCAAGCACCACGGAGACCGGCACTGCCCACCAGTTATCTTTCCCCAGAATATTGACCATTAGCTCATCAGGAACAAACCCGTGTATTAAAGCGCCGATACCAATCCCCACGATGACAAAAAGCCAGATTTTGTTGATGATTTCACGGGTTTTTTCCGCCCCTTCTTGAAAGCGTTCGCGCCATGTGGGTTTGTTTTCAATCTGGTGCAAATTCCCTTGTACTGGTTTTGCTTTAACTTGATAGACAAAATCTTCTACATAGCGCTCTAGCTTCATCCGCCCCAGGATAATGCCGGCAATAACGCCAATGCTGACACCAGAAACCAGATACATGAGTGCGACTTGCCACCCAAACAACCCGAACAGCAATACAAACGCAATTTCGTTCATAATGGGGGAAGTAATCAAAAAGGAGAAGGTTATCCCCAAGGGGATGCCGCCCTCAACAAAGCCGATGAATAAGGGAACAGATGAGCACGAGCAAAATGGCGTGATTGTCCCCAGTAGTGCCGCCATCAGGTTGCCGATGCCTTCACCACGTTTTTCTACTGCTGCCCGCACTTTTTGCGTATCGACAAATGTTTGTAATGTGCTGATGATGAAAATCATGCCGGTAATCAGCAAGAAGATTTTCGCCGTGTCGTAGATGAAAAAGTTCAGAGCTTCGGCCAAATGGGTTTCATGCTGCAGTTGCAATAGGGTATAGGTAATCCAATCGGCGATGGCTGGTAGTGTGCTATATAAGCCGATGCCTATCGTGGCGAGTAATCCAACAACTGCAAACGCCAGTTTGTCATCAGGTAAATTGGCGAAATTTCTGATTTTGGTAGTCATGTCGCACTCTCTATATATTCAGGTTTTTGAATGTTATTGGCGATAAAATATCCCCACACAGTGGGGTTTTTGTGATAAGGCTAGTTACGCTCTTGCGCCCATGCGATGATTTGCTCTTGTTTTGGGATGCGCCCGCTAGAGACAACTTCTTCATTGATGACAAGCGCCGGCGTGCTCATCACCCCATAACTGGCAATATCAGCATAGTCGGTTACTTTGATTAACTCATAAGCAATACCAGCTTTATCTAAAGCCGCTTTAGCCTCGCGTTCTAACCGTTGGCAGTTCGCGCATCCTGAGCCTAAGACTTTAACCTGTAACATTGTTTGTCTCCTAGATTAGCTATGCACCGTTGAGCAAGTTGGACACGGACAGTCTTCAATAATGGTGAAAGTTGCGGGCATACGCCCCTCATGTAAAAAGGTGAGTAGTTGAGCAATTTCTTCATCAGTAATCCGATAATAGACGTTTAGCCCCTCTCGATGGTCTTCAACAATGCCCGCATTACGCAAGGCCATAAGGTGTTGAGAGATATATGCCTGCCGTTTATTCAATTGGCGCTCGATATGGCAAACACATACCTCACCATTCCGCAAGATGTCCAATATTTGCAGACGTACTGGATGCCCCAACAACTTCAATTTTTGAGCGAGTTTTTTGTAATTCATTCGCGCGCCTATATTCAATATATTGAATGTTGAATATAGTGTCTCACTTTTTTAGAGCAAAGTCAAGCATTGGGTATAGCCAATTGTGATGATGCTTATTAGGGCAACTTCATCAATTTCTTTGACAACACCTTGTTGGCTGATGTAAACTCCACTTGATTGTTCAAAATAGTTCAATTGTTTGATTTGCATGAGGATGCTCCATGCCAGACGCCGCACATCGTAAACACGGCGATATGCCAGCCCCTCAACCTGATTATCAGATGGCCGAAGAATTGGTTATCGATGATTTAGAGACGTTGAAGGTCATTGCAGACCCATTACGCTTGCGCATTCTGGAGCTAATGCATAAGCCTCAGACGGTCAAAAAAATTGCCCGCAAGCTGGAGATGACGCCAACCAAGCTCTATTACCACATCAATCTATTAGAAAAACATGGTTTAATCGTGCTGGTAGATACGCGCATTGTTTCTGGCATTATCGAAAAGCATTACCTCGCCGCCGCGCGGGGGTTTCGCCTCGCTAGCGCCTTGTTATCACCAGGGGAGACGGGTGAATCTGAGGCGCTTGTCATTACATTGGATGGCTTGTTTGCGGGCACTAAACAGGATATTCTGCGCGCTTTACGGCAGGGGATTTTACAACCTGAACATGAGCAGCCAACCCGTCATCTGAAATTTTGGCAGGGCGGGCTACATTTAACGCCAGAGCAAGCGCAAGAATTTTATGATCGTGTTGAGGCTTTGTGGGCAGAATATCTAGAGCTATCTCACCAACAGCGCGATAGCTTGCCAGAATGCCAATCTTATCAAACGCTATATATGCTTTGGCCGTCGCTGTACGAACATGATTCCGAAGATTAAAACGTATTTTTATGAGGAATAAAAAGAGCGCCCCTAGATTAGAGGCGCTCTTGCTGTTTACTGACCTTCTGGCGTCGCCGCTTGTGCGGTACTGATGAGCGGTGGCTCGGTGGCTGGTGGTGGTAACGTGGGCGCGCTGTTATTGATGTTCGCTGGGTCAACGGTGGCGATTTGCAGGTTTACGCCATCATTGCCGCTTGCGCTGGCTGCGGCTGCGCCGTTACTATCGCCCGCACCATCTGCCGCACAGCGGAAGCCAATCCACAATGTCGGGCTATTTGCATCGTGGCTTTGACGGTGTACTGACCGCGCGAAGAACGGTACAGCATCCCAAGAACCACCGCGAACAACCTTATCCGTACCATTTGGTGGGTCTCCGCGTGGTGGGCCTTGCGGATTAATAGCAACGCCTTGTGCCGCCAATTGCTGGTAGTAAGTGGCTGAGTACCAGTCATAAACCCATTCCGCCACGTTGCCAGCCATATCATATACCCCGTATGGGCTGACGCCGTCCGGATAGCGTCCTACTTCTACCGGCCCAATTGTGCCGCCTTCTGAAGGACGGGGGCGGTTAGTCTTCGCCTTGTTGTTATCCCACTCATTGCCCCATGGGTAAATGCGACCGTCATCACCACGTGCGGCACGTTCCCATTCTGCTTCTGTTGGCAAGCGCCGCCCTAGCGCATTGCAATACGCCTGTGCCCCGTGCCATGTGACGTTGGCCACGGGCAGGTTACGCGCGATTTCTGGCACGAAATATGTTGCGCCTTCAAACAGGATATTGCTATTGGGGTCTTCGTTGGTTGTCGCTACGCAGGGGAAGCCATTACAACCGTTTCTATGGCTATTCACGCCTAGATAATTGAGAAAGGCGACATATTGCTCATAAGTTACTTCTGTGATTTCTATCTGGAATGTGTCGACTGTCACTTGATGCGCAGGGAAAGCGTCTTCAGCAAAGCTGGGGTCACAAGCTCCGCCATCACGATTCACACATTCATTGACGGCTTGCACCACTTCCTGCGTCGTTGTGCCCATTGTGAACGTACCACCAGGCACAGTGACCATCGTTGTGGCAATATCACGCAATGGCAGCGGTATTTCGCCAGGTGCGCCGATAACCGCGCCGTTGTTGGTTGTGTCCTGCTGGGGGACTGCCGTGGCTTCAGCTTGTGTTGCTGCGGGCGGCACGATAGATGTTGGCGTAGGGTTGTCCTCATTCGGCACGGGCGTATCCGGCAGCGGGGTAGGTGTGGCCGGCGCAACATCGTTAACCGGTGGTGCTTGCACTTCGCCGTTTGGTGTCGCCGTCACCACGATTGGCGTTGGCGTTGGTAAAAACGGGTCATCGGTAGCCGTGACGACTTGTGTAACGACAATTTGCACCTCTCTCACCAACGGAGTAGGCGTGGGCAACGCGCCCGAAAGCGAGAGCTGTAATAAATTTGTCGTTAAGCCAACAAGCACAACGATAATCCAGCAAAATGAGCTGAATACAAAACCAATGAGTGTCCATTGCCAGCCTGCACTGCGCCCACGACGCGCGTTCAAGCGGCTATAGTTTTTCGTCATGTGTTTTACTCCTCACCCTTGCGCCTATTCAAGTTTTTGGCAATAGGGCGTATTGGGTTGAAACCGTACATGCGGCGTAATAGTTCTAAACCAGAAAAGCTCACAGTTCAAGGTGAAGTGATATACAGAAGTGCTGTTCGTGGGGAGAGCGGTGGCTAAATAAGCCCATCCATACAAAAAGACCCACTTTTATAAAAGTGGGTCTTTTATGCTTTGCCCTTCGGTGGGGTGGCATTAGCCCCCGGTATTTTCAAGAACTGCAACGAGATTGCTATAGATGTTACCAATGCTAGGACCAATAATGACTAGCAAGATAACTAACATCACACTCACGAAAATCATGATAAGTGCATATTCAACCAGACCTTGGCCTTCTTCTCCATGAGTGTAATAACGATGAATATACCGGAGGTTACGCCATCCGCTGATGAGTGCGTTTAGCATAATAAACCCCCGTATGAATAACCCGAATGGCTATGAATTTTTTGACGCCGAATAAACGTCTATTTCAGTTTACCACAATTTAAAGAGTGGTTACAAACATTTTTACTAGACCTCACAATCTTCAAACATGCCCTATACTGGTGATGTTGGTATAATCCCGTTATCTATAAAAGTTTGCCATTGAGTGAATGGGGCAACCACATGCTCAGCACTTCAGTTGTGCAACCAGTTGAGAATACAGACCATATTCGGCCTGTTCGCTTACGTACTGACCTTGCAGCATTAGCCGACCTGATCGAGGTTTGTTTTGCCGACCGTATGGATGCCGAAGGGCGTGCTGCGGTCAATGAAATGCGCTCCTTAAGCCAAATGGGGCCATTAATGAGTATGGTAATTGGTATGGGAAGTGCCGTCCTGAGCAATAGTAAGGGATTTGTCTGGGTTGAAGACGGCAGGATTGTGGGCAATGTTTCCTTGTATCCGGCGAATAATTGGCCTCATGATTTGGGGGCTGCGTGGATTGTGGCCAATGTCGCCACGCATCCAGATTATCGCCGCCGCGGGATTGCGCGCAAACTCATGCAAGCGAGTATGAATCTCATCCAGCAGTCACGGGTACGTTATGCGGTGTTACAGGTAGATGAAGACAATATCGGCGCACAGCGGCTATATGAATCTT
>DAOTWU010000235.1:0-3193 GCA_034435735.1 Anaerolineae bacterium
ACAGTTTTACAACTTCCTGACCATGCAACTAGAGGCTCGCTTGCTTCAGAATTCCTCACGGCTGTTCAGCCGAGCATATTCGCCTTACAGGTTGATGCTGCCAATCGCCGTGGTGACCCTGATGGCGATGTGCTCAATTTATTGGATGATACTATTCCTCTCTACCGTACAGATGAACAAGGTGTTTTGCATTTCTGGACAGATGGCGAAGATTTGTGGTTTGTTCAGGAAGCTGATTAAACAGGATTAGTTATTCCGTCCAAAGCTACTTCACATTATCGCTTCATCTGGCTGTTATAATGAGTGTCATAGCCAGAGCTAGTGGGTGGAGTGCGATTTGTGTTGATTGAATGTGTGCCCAATTTTTCTGAGGGGCGCCGCCCAGAGGTTATCCAAAAAATTGTATCCGCCATTGATTCTGTCGCTGGTGTGCGGGTTTTGCACCAGACAAGTGACCCCGATCACAACCGTACAGTTGTGACTTTCGCGGGTGATATGGGCGCGGTAGAAGAAGCCGCTTTTCGTGGCATAGCAGAAGCTGCTCATCTCATTGATATGCGGCAGCATCAAGGTGTCCATCCTCGTATTGGTGCTGCAGATGTTGTTCCTTTCGTCCCGCTTGAAGGGGCGACAATGGAAGATTGTGTTCAACTCGCGCATCGTGTTGGGCGTCGTGTGGCGGATGAACTCAATATATCTGTTTATATGTACGCCGAAGCTGCCACAAATCCCACTCGCCGCGATTTAGCCGATATACGGCGTGGCCAATATGAAGGTCTTGCCATCTCTATCCAAAATGACCCTGCTCGCAAACCTGATTATGGCCCTGCAGAACTCGGCTCAGCCGGTGCAACAGCTATTGGAGCGCGTGGCCCGCTAATCGCCTTTAATGTCTATTTATCTACGGACGATGTCCAAATTGCCCGTGCAATTGCCCGCGCAATTCGCCACTCTTCCGGTGGGTTGCGCTATGTTAAAGCGATGGGGGTACCTGTCCGTGGGCGCGCTCAAGTATCTATGAACCTCACTGATTTCACGCGCACGCCTGTTTATCGTGTGGTCGAAATGATTAGGCGAGAAGCTGCTCGTTATGGGGTGACGATTGTTTCCAGTGAAGTGATAGGCCTTATTCCACAGTCGGCGCTTTTTGATGCGGCTCAGTGGTATTTACAGATTGAAGGCGATGTTGCCCAACAGGTTTTAGAAGGGGCATTAGCTACCTTTGCACAAGATAAAGCGGAGAAAAGCGCCCCATGAGCGAAGATATTTTCACACTAACTGACCGCCCTAATCCTGATGTGCTCTATCGTCGCGATGACCCTAATGACCCGCGATTAGGCGAAATCGTCCGCACCTTGCCACAGGACTATCACGCCGCATCCGTGGTTATTTTGGGGTGTCCACAGGATGAGGGTGTTCGGCGTAATAAGGGGCGGGTGGGGGCAGCCGCTGCGCCGGATTATATTCGCCAATATCTTTACCGTTTGGCGCTTGGTGGCTTACGTCAGATGCCTGATACAGCATTATTTGACCTTGGGAATACCCGCATTCAAGCTGACCTTGAAGCAACACATAATGTGCACCGCCGTATTGTTTCGCAGGTGATAAGCGATGGTAAGTTGCTCTTGGTGCTTGGTGGTGGCAATGATATTTCTTATCCTGACTGTAGCGGTTTGGCCGATGTTGTAACGGATATACTGGCTTTTAACATTGATGCCCATTTTGATGTTCGTGATGATAAGCCGCGTAATAGCGGCACGCCATACCGTCAGCTATTGACACAGGGTGCGCTTTTGCCATCCAATTTTTACGAGATGGCTTATCACCCTTTCGCCAATTCACCAACATACATCGCTTATCTTCAGGAACTAGGTGTAAATTTATATAGCCTTCAGCGGTTGCGTGCAATTGGTATCGAGACTGTTTTCCGCCTTATTTTGCGAGAGCAACGCGCATCCGCCATCTTCTGGGGCTTCGATATGGATGCTGTGCGCGCATCCGACGCGCCAGGCGTTAGCGCCCCCAACCCTATCGGCCTAACAGGAGATGAGTTATGTGCAATAGCATCTCTTGCGGGTGCAGACCCACGCACTCGTATTGTTGAAATATCTGAGGTCAATCCAACATACGATATTGATGGCCGTACAGGGCGTTTGGCAGCAGTTACACTCTATAGCATGCTATCTGCGCGCTTTTCCAGTATGTTGGCTTAAGAGCAATAGTACATTTAACCGTGGAGGAGGATGTTTATACCCATCGTCCACGATCATAAATTGTTTAGACATTAAGTACTAAAAGGATTGCTATATGTCGTCTCATACACCTTCACGTGTTGTGCGTGCGCCGCGTGGCACGCAACTCACCTGTAAAAATTGGCTAATTGAAGCCGCCTATCGCATGATTCAAAACAACCTTGACCCCGATGTTGCCTTTGACCCTGATAACCTTATTGTCTATGGTGGGCGTGGTCGTGCCGCTCGCAATTGGCCAGCCTTTGATGCCATTTTAGAATCTTTACGCAATCTTGAGCCTGATGAAACGCTTCTGGTACAGTCTGGCAAACCTGTTGCTATTTTCCGTACGCATGAAGATGCGCCACGTGTCCTCATTGCCAACAGCAATATCGTGCCAGCATGGGCTACACAAGAAAATTTTGATCGTTGGGAACGTGAAGGCCTGATTATGTATGGCCAGATGACTGCTGGCAGTTGGATATACATTGGCACGCAAGGTATTTTACAGGGCACTTATGAGACCTTTGGCGCGCTTGCCCGCAAGCAAGGATGGGGTAGCCTGAAGGGGAAGTTAGTAGTGACTGCTGGTCTTGGAGAGATGGGGGGCGCACAGCCGCTGGCCATCACCATGAATGAAGGCGTTGGCCTCGTTGTCGAAGTAGATCGTTGGCGTGCGGAACGTCGCCTCTCTATGCGCCAGATAGACCGTATTACCGATAACTTGGAAGAGGCGATGACATGGTGCGAAGAAGCTAAGACCGCTATGCAACCGCTTTCTGTGGGGCTAATTGGCAACGCTGCTGAAATATTGCCGGAATTGGTAGCGCGTGGCGTTCGCCCTGATGTCGTTACTGACCAAACCTCTGCTCATGATGTGATGTATGGTTATATTCCCAAAGGTATGGCGCTTGAAGAGGCGGCAGCTTTACGAGAGCGTGACCCGCAAACCTACCAGCAGC
>DAOTWU010000236.1:0-1984 GCA_034435735.1 Anaerolineae bacterium
TAGGGCCAGTATAGCCAGTGAGGATGAGGTTGCGGTCGGCATGGGGAAGAATAGGCGAGACCATAAATTACCAATCACTAAACCAATCGGATAGCACCGCGGGCAATTCCTCAAAGGTATTGATAGCAGCATCTGGAATGATAAGTCCGCTCAACATAGGGGGGACAGGTTGGCGCACGCGCAAAATCGCCCGCATACCAGCAGCCTGTGCGCCAGCAATGTCGTGTTCTGGTGTATCACCGATGACAATCGTCTCTTCTGGCGTGGCGTCTAGGGCTTTCAGCGCCGCTTGAAAAATAGCGCGATGGGGCTTGAGATAGCCGACATCAGCGGCAGCAATGCGACAATCGGGGAAGTAATCTATAAGGCCGTGCTTGCGCAATTCACGGTCGCGCAGGCTCATCGGATGGGCGGAATTGGTGATAATGCCAAAACGAATGCCCTTCCCTTTCAACTTATCCAGCATGGGCTTCACATCAGGAAATACAGAAACGCCGGGAAAAACATCCCAACCATAGACTTGTAAACAAGCTTCCATATCTAGTTTGTCGCGGGATGCGCCAAGCGACTCGGCAACGTCAAGAAATATCTGGCCGATATGTGGCGCTATCTGTGTGACACGGGCTTCATACCAAGCGTTTTTCACATGCTCAAAATAGGCATTGATGAATGTGTCATAATCGCCAATCTCATTCCCCTGTGCAACGATGTAATCATATACTCCGCGCACAAATTTCTTTTCAATATCGCGCCATGTCTCGCGGGTAAAACGACTCCAATCCAGCAATGTATCATCCATGTCAAAAAGAATCGCTTTTAATTTACTCATGCTCATACCTTTTAATATTTAATAGAAACCGCTGATAACATTTAGACAAAATAAGCGGAGGGCGCAGAAAAATCGCGCCCCCATTATCATCTATAAGCTATTGAGCCGCTTCAGCCTCTTTGGGCGCGTTAGATGTATCCACATCTTCTTCTGCCCGCCAGATGAGCAAGGCTTGGTCAAGCCCTTCGGCGACATCTTCATAACGTGGCTTCCAGCCCAGTTCTTCCTCAATTTTATCGCTGGTAATACGTGTTTCGAGAGTGAGTAGCCAGCGCTGTAATTCGGACTGGCGCCAGGTCGCCAACGGGCCACTTGCAAAACGCGGGGCGGCGAAGCCAGCAACTTGTGCAAAGCGCTCCACAAACTCTGATGGCGTGATATGGGTAGCGGCAAGGTTATAAACCGTATCCACACCCTCATCTTCTAGCTGGCGCTCGCCGATTAAGGCCACCGCTTGTGCTAGGTCATCCACATGCAACCATGGCGCAACTTTATCGCCACCGGGCACGGCACTGCCATTAAGCAGCTTTTGGCGCAAAGTCTGTAAGGGGTCTGTTGCGCCATAAAGATAGCCTGTGCGCAACACATAACCGGGTACACCACCATCTAGAATGGCCTGCTCAGCATGAAGAGCATCATGGACAAAGGCCAAATGCTCATGGGTAAGCGGCGCGGCCTCGGCTGCGCTCATCTTGCCCGTAGAGCCGTATAGAAATGCAAAGCTGGCGTAAATCACGCGCTTCGCACCGACCTTGCCAGCAGCTTCCATCACGGCTTCTGCCTGACGGGTGAGGCTACCCGCTTCATATTGCTTGGGGGTGACACTAGGCGGCGCGTTGTAATCGGTCACGCCCAGATGCACCACAACATCGGCCTTCGCCATAGCCATCATACTGCGGAAGCAACCAGCATCATCTGGATCACAATAGCAAGGCAACCCACCATCCGAGCGATATAGTTCTGCTGCTTCTAATGAAGATGGCACGACACCTGTCACCTGATGGCCACGCTTAACCAAATAACGGGTCAAGGCACGGCCAGCACCAGTTAGTGCACCTGTAATGAAGAAACTCAAAGCCTGTTTTTCGTTCGATGCGTCTGTCATAGGTATATAACCGCCGTCTCTGTTATCTCGCTGATGAACGGGTTGATTAT
>DAOTWU010000237.1:0-15114 GCA_034435735.1 Anaerolineae bacterium
AGATAATTGTGTTTAGTGACGGGCAAAGTTACACCTGTTACATCGGTTTCTTGAAAAGCATCCGAGCCAATAGCAGCAGTAGGTACTTGCCCAGTAATCGCTACAATGGGGGATGAATCCATCATGGCTGTCGCCAAACCCGTAACGAGATTTGTTGCACCAGGGCCGCTAGTGGCGATACACACCCCTACTTTACCTGTAGCACGTGCATACCCATCAGCCATATGTGATGCCCCTTGTTCGTGGCGCACCAGAACATGGTGAATTTGCGGGTATTTAGTCATGGCGTCATATGTGGGCAAAATGGCGCCACCAGGATAGCCAAACACCACGTCCACACCCTCCCGAAGGAGGCATTCCATGATAATTTCAGCGCCGGTTAATAACATAACTGAACTCCTTTTGTGTTCGGGTACTTATGATTAATCGCCCGGCTCTGTTTGGCGAACGTAAGTTAACCAGTTGTGGCGATCGGGCAATTGACCAGACGTGATACCAAAAAACTCATCCTGCACAGCTTTCGTCACAGGACCGCGAGAGCCAGCACCAATGGTAATTCGGTCTACAGAGCGGATAGGCGTAATTTCGGCAGCTGTTCCCGTGAAGAAAATTTCATCGGCCATATACAGCATTTCACGAGCAATTGGCTCAAAGCGCACTTCATAGCCCAAATCTTTGAGTAGGGTGAGCACACTATCGCGGGTAATGCCGAGCAAGATTGAAGACCATGCCCCCGGTGTATAAACAACACCATTGAGGACAACGAAGATGTTTTCTCCCGCGCCTTCACTAACATAGCCATTTACATCGAGAGCAATACCCTCTTGAAAGCCGTTATCATGTGCTTCCATGCTAACAAATTGGCTGTTGACATAATTGCCACCAATTTTGGCGAGGGAAGCATGGGTATCTGGCGCCATACGCCGCCATGAACTCACCTGTACGTCAACGCCCTGCTCAATGGCTTCCTGCCCTAAATAGCGCCCCCATTCCATAGTGAAGATGACAACTTCTGTTTTCGTGCGTTCGCGCCCTTCTAACCCCAGCGCACCTTCACCACGAAAAACAACGGGGCGTATATAACAGGCTTCGTGATTGTTGCGGCGGATAGTTTCTACTACAGCATCGGAAAGCGCCTCTACTGTATACGGCTGGTCAATACGCGCCACTTTGCAACCATTCAACAAACGGTGCATATGTGGCTCTAAGCGAAATACAGCCGGACCATCAGGCGTGGCATAGGCGCGAATGCCTTCAAATACGCTAGAGCCATAGTGAATCGCATGTGCCGATACATGTACTGTGGCGTCTTCCCACTTCACAAACTCACCATTCCGCCAAATCCATTCAGCTGGCATTGACTTGTTCCCCTCTCTTAAGACCGATAATTCACTTAAGCACCCGAAAAACAAACGCGCTTTCCGGTTACTTAGAAATTGTTGTAACAATCAGAAAGCGCGCGCCATGTTGGCTCTTGAGTTTCGCGGGCATCTTCTGTGTAGTTCCCATTAGAAGCCGCTTCTTCGCTCCATGATGGGGAAGATTGATAAGCCTCTGTCCATGGGCTGGTATAGGTGTTGTCTTCTTGAGATTGAGATTGTTGATGTTGCGGTTTCATTTCCTTACTCCATTTATTGCTTGTTACACTTACGATTGATTGGCTTGTGCCTAAACTAAAAAACCCCCCGGCTTGGGAGGTTTTTTTGTTAGCGTGTTCAGTAATCTCTTACCGTTCAGTAGCCACCCAAGCCGTCATAACCCGCCGCCGATAATAAGGACGAGTACAAGTACGATAATAATGACGATAAGGGTGTTGATATTGCTGAACGATTTAGACATAAATTTTTGCCGTTTAGACAACAAGTTTTTGAACTTACTGTTGAATAGGGTATACGGATTTTTCAATACTGTCAACTAATTGAAGAAGAAATCGTTCCGAATGGCACAAATTCATATAAAGTGCTAGCTAGGTATTGTGCATAACTTACAAAGGGGGAGTTTAACACAAATATGATGAAAGGTGGTGTAAGGTTGGATTACAAATAACACACATGATGTTGATGTTCACCACAAGAATGGGGGCTGTATGAGTTTTCTTGAAGTTTATTTAGTCACGTTAGGGATTATCCTCTCATTTTTTACGATATTGTGGATTATTAGCCTCGTTATCAAAGATGCGAGCATTGTAGACATTTTCTGGGGCAGCGGGTTTGTAGTGGCTGCACTGAGCTATTTTGCACTTACAGAGGGTTTCGCCACAAGGAAAATCCTGGTGTTGGCATTGGTAGCAATTTGGGGGCTGCGCCTGACATTGCATATCGGTAAACGCAACATCGGTAAAGGCGAGGATTTTCGTTACCGTAAATGGCGAGAACAATTTGGTAAACGCTGGTGGTGGCTTAGCTACATACGAGTTTACTTGTTGCAAGCCCTTATTTTATGGGTGGTTTCCATACCGACATTGGCGGCTCAATATCACCAAACACCAAATTATCTGACAATTTTTGATGTGCTCGGCATCGTGATATGGGGCATTGGATTTTACTTTGAAGCTGTAGGGGATTGGCAACTTACACGATTTAAGGCCAATCCTGAAAACAAAGGTAAACTCCTGACTACAGGGCTATGGGCATGGACCAGACACCCCAATTACTTTGGCGATGCAGCGGTATGGTGGGGGCTTTACCTCTTTGCTGTCGCAACACCATGGGGATTTTTGACTTTTTTCGGACCATTGGCAATGAACTTTTTACTGCTACGAGTATCTGGCGTGGCTTTGTTAGAGAAATCACTCAGCAAACGTAAACCAGGCTATGAAGAATACATCGAGAATACGCCAGCGTTTATCCCACGCCCACCCAAACGCAAGCGTTAACCCCTTTCAAAAATAGCCAAGCTAAGCCGTTTTGCGCTTAAATTTTATACCGCTATAATAAGCGGCAAGTGCTTCACAAATTGCTTAGGTTGGCTCTATGTTGGCTTTATTCGGCATTCGTAGCGGTGAAGGGCGCATGGTGGCGCTCTTTCTTGTCCATTCATTTTTCATAGGAATGGCCAAAGTCTTTGCTGATACGGCTGCATTAACGTTATTCCTAGACCGTTACGAAGCGGCTGACCTGCCGTTCATGTATATCCTCTCCACAATTGTCATTGTTTTCATCGGCATCATTTATACACAACTTGAAAAACGCTTGCGTTTCCGCTGGTTGCTGATAACGAACTTGTTATTCACATTTGGGGCACTGATTGTTTTCAGGCTGTTATTTATATGGACAGAAGCTGCGTGGCCTGCGATGGTATTGGCCATTGGAATTGAAACCATGTGGGTGTTAAACAGCTTGGAATTTTGGGGATTGGCTAACCGCAGTTTTAACGTTCGACAAGCTAAAAGGCTATTTGGGTTTATTGGCTCAGGAGAGGTTATAGCCGTCATCGCTGGTGGGTTCGCCGTTTCGCCCCTGTTACAATTATTTGATACCCCCAATCTATTGATATTATCCGCTATTGGCATCACTGGCGCGCTGACAATGCTGCTTCTCACGTTGCAATTTTCATCAGACCAAGTGCCATCTTTGAAAGAAGATAAGCGGGAAAATCACTCTATTCGTGCATTATTCAAAGAGCGTTATGTGGTACTGATATTCATTCTGGCGGCGCTCTCGGTTTCGGCGTTGTATTTTACCGATAACATTTTCTCGATAAGTGCAGAGCAACAGTATCCCAATCCGAATGAGTTGGCGGCATTTCTGGGGGCATTTTACGGGATTGCCGGCATTTTTCAGTTAGCAAGCCGTGCTGTGCTCTCAGGATTTCTCATCAATCGCTATGGGGTAATGGCAGGGTTATTGGCACTGCCGCTTGCACTGACTATTTTTTCAGCAGGTGCGGTGGGCGTAGCAGAAATTTTCGGGCGTGATATTCCTGTTTTATTCTGGCTGATTATGCTTGTTAAACTGGCAGATAAGGCGCTGCGATACACTGTCAACCAATCAGCTAATCTGGTGCTTTACCAACCTTTCTCCCCTCAAAAACGTATTGCTGTGCAGGCAACATCAGAAAGCATTGTGGAAGCCATAGCTGGTGTTGTTACCGGTGTTGTCCTCTTAGCTCTGACTAATTTAATGGATTTCGGGGCAATTGAGCTTCTGTTCATTTTGCTGTTTGTTCTTTTGGGATGGATTGTCTCGGTTGTTTTCATCAATCGGGAATATGCTCAGGTGCTAGTACAAGCGCTGGCCAAGCGCAAGCTAATGCGGAACAATCTGGTTTTGGATAGCTCATCTATTCAAATTTTGGTGAATCGTTTGCAAAGCCCCCGTCCGGGTGAGGTCATTTACGCTTTAGATACATTGGAAGCGGCAGAGCATCCGTCATTTTTAGAAGCATTAAACCAATTATGTGCACACCCTGCCCCAGAAGTGCGTGCGCACGTATTGAAAAAAATAGCCTCTCGAAATCTAAGCACTGCGCTACCTGCTATTCAAACTATGCTGGAAAAAGAAGAAAACCCCCATATCAAAGGGCAAGCGATAGAAACTTTGGCGCAACTAGAGGAAGTAGAAGCACTTGAAGATGTATTAATATATCTTGACGCAGAAGAACGCGAGGTGCGCATCGGGGCGCTAGTAGGCTTATTGCGTAGCGGGGGCATTGAAGGCGTATTGGCAGCGGGTGAGCGTTTCTTGAGTTTAGAAAACTCAGCAGATGCTAATGACCGAGCACTAGCAGCTCAGATTCTTGGACAAGTTGGTATCAGTAGTTTCTACCGCCCGTTGATAAAGTTAATGCAAGATGACGATTTAGAGGTACGACGAGAAGCTATTATAGCTGCGAGCAAGGTACAGAACCCTCGCTTATGGCCTATTGTCATTCAAGCTTTATACGTTCCGGAGTTGGCCAACCAAGCTGTGCAAGCATTAATACAAGGCGGAGACCAGGTGTTGCCCCATTTACAAACCTTATTTGACGCCGACAAAACACCTCGACAAGTGCTTATTCATGCAGCACGGGCTTGTGGTGAAATAGGTGGAAGTGGGGTTATTAATCTTCTACATCACAGAATAGGCCATCCTGACGAAATTATCCGCTATCATATCTTGGCGGCGTTAAAAGCAGCGGGCTATAAAGCTGAAGGTATAGATGCCCGTGTTGTTTATATCAGATTGCGCGAAGAGCTTAAAGAAGCCATCTGGACATTATATACAGCCACATTGATGGCAGACGATGAGCGTTTTGGCCTGCTTTCAAGAGCGTTACAGCAGGAATTTTCCTATACACGGCGGCGAATACTGTTCTTACTCTCATTTTTATATGATAAAGATTCTGCAAATCAAATTGAGGAAAATATATTACATCCTTTAGCAGAGCGACGCGCTTATGCCCTTGAAATATTGGATGTATTGCTAGAGCAAGAATTTAAGCCGCTAGTTCTACCTCTATTTGAGGAAAGCTCACCAGCGAAACAATTAGAGCGCCTATTGCCCCACATGCCACAAGAAAATGGCGATGTGATGGCGCGCTATGAAGCCATTCTGACATCGG
Organism: Anaerolineae bacterium; assembly: GCA_034435735.1. GTDB lineage: Bacteria > Chloroflexota > Anaerolineae > Aggregatilineales > Phototrophicaceae > S146-30. The sequence continues at coordinate 5,542 of DAOTWU010000237.1, forward strand.
CATATCGTTATACCCATGCATGGACGCGCGCTTGTGCGCTTTACATCGCACCAGCGTTCGAAAATATAGATTACTCTCATATAATTGTTGAAGCGTTGAAAAATAACCCCGATGACCCGCTAATCCAAGAGACAGCTTTATGGGCGTTATATCATATAGCGCCAGGGCTGTATCGGCTTTATACCCAAACATTGAATAAAAAGCCTGATGACGAACGAAAAACATCAACGACAATCACCATCACCCAGACCATCTCGCAAATTGAGCGCTTTATTAAGGGGGGGCGAAAGATGCTGATTACTGTTGAGCTAGTCATGCTCTTGAAGACCGTCAGTATTTTTGCAGAAACGCCAGAAGATTTACTGGCAGAAGTCGCTGGCCTATTAGAAGAAGAAGATGTTGCTGCGGGAACACCAATCATCCGAAAGGGAGAACACGGTGATTGTATGTATATCATCGCCTCTGGTGAAGTGCGCGTGCATGATGGTGAATACACAATCACTTATCTGGGTGAACGGGATGTCGTCGGTGAAATGGCGCTATTAGATGCTGAGCCACGAAATGCTGATGTAACCGCATCGCAAGATTCTGTTTTGTTAAAGCTTAATCAAGAAGCATTCTATGAATTGTTATCACGCCATCCAGAGGTAACACGGGGTATTCTAAAAGTATTGGCAAGGCGATTGCGGGCGATGACGCAACATGTAGATTAACATAAAAACCAATAAGGGGCGGATTGATTGATGACCGCCCCTCTTCCCCAAACTGTGCCGCGATAAAGGGAACTCCCGCTAATCGCGCAGGCTGAATAAATACATCCCTATACCTACCATGATAAGGCCAAAAGTAAGGACAATCAACACATCGCCCCAAACGGTCAGCGGTTGACCAAAGAACTCCATGCCGAGACCAAATCGGGAGAGGTTATCCATGATGAAATCTGGCAAATCCTGGAAGGAAAGCACCACACGGCGAAGCAAATCAACGGCATAGCTAGCTGGATTGATTTTCACTATGAATTCCATCCATGATGGCAGATTGGTCAGTGGGAAAAACGCGCCACTGAGGAAAATCATGGGGAATGTGATGAATTGATTGATGACCTGAAAGCCCTCTGTACTGCGCATGCGCGAGGCGATTGTCACGCCCATTGCCGTGAGTGCAAAGGCAGTCAAAAACATCATTGGCCACAGAGCTAGAAATAGCGGCAACGAAATTTCAATACCCGCAACAGGGGCAAAAATGAAGACGAGTGTCCCTTGTAATGTGGCCACAGTGGCACCGCCTAGCGTCTTGCCAAAAGCAATGGCTGAACGATTGATCGGCGCGACCAGCACTTCTTTCAAAATGCCAAATTCGCGATCAAACACGACAGATATACCGCTGAAAATTGCAGCGAAAAACAAGTTCATTCCCACAATGCCGGGGAAGATAAACTGCTTAAAGTCTACTTCTACACCGGGCGGAGGCTGCATACTAGCCCCACCTGCGAGATTACCCATAGAACCGCTTAGGCCGCTACCAAAAACGAATAGAAAGATGATGGGGAACGTCATTGAGCCAATAATACGAGGCTTATCACGCCACCAACGCAACATTTCACGTTTCCAGATGGTATAGATGGCTGCCAGATTATGAGACATATTGGTGTACTCCTCTAGATGAATGCTTGTGTTTATGTTGAGAGTGACTTTAGCGGCGGCGAACACGGCGCATCTGGCGTAGGCGGGCGCGGTTCACATCTTTATTGTCCAGTTCGGAATCGCGAATTGAACGCCCAGTGAGCTTCAAGAATACATCATCAAGCGTTGGCCGATGCATATTGAGGCGCTGGATATCGCCATCGTACTCGCGCACAAATTGCGGGATAAATGACGCGGCATCTTTAACTTCAAACCGAACTTCGCCTTTGGTGGGATCGGCAACAGTTTCTATGTTGAACTGTTCTTGAATGCGTTGGGCATCTGCTTCAGGGGTCTCTGTGGCAATGGTGATAATATCGCCGCCTACCTGACTTTTGAGACCTTCGGGAGTATCTAATGCCACAATTTCGCCATGATCCATAATTACAATACGGTCGGCAAATTCAGCTTCTTCCATGTAATGGGTGGTTAGGAAGATGGTGATATTTTCCTCTTCACGCAGGCGAAGAATATAGTCCCATGTATAACGGCGAGTTTGCGGGTCTAGGCCTGTAGTTGGTTCATCGAGAAAAAGCAATCGTGGTGTATGGAGCAAGCCACGCGCAATTTCCAGACGGCGTTTCATCCCACCAGAAAACCGTTCCACAATTTCGTTAGCACGGTCATCAAGTTGCACCATTTCCAGCATACGCATAATACGTTTACGGCGTTCTGCACGCGGAATTTTATAGAGAACCGCATGGAAATCCATGTTTTCATAAGCCGTTAGACTATCATCAAGGCTTGGCTCTTGAAAAACAATCCCGATAGAGCGCCGAACTTCGGCACGTTGGCTTTCAATATCGTAGCCAGCAATGGTGGCCTTGCCAGATGTTGGCGCAAGTAACGTCGCTAGCATTGAAATTGTGGTGGTTTTACCCGCCCCATTAGGGCCAAGGAAGCCAAAAATCTCGCCTTGTTTGACATCAAAGCTAATGCCTTTTACGGCGGTAAAATCGCCATACTTCTTCACTAAACTATCAACCTCTACGATGCGAGAGGTTTCTCGATGATTTTGAGCCTGTGATTGTTGGATTGCGACATTATCCAAGGTTACTCTCCTCACTCTCTTCACGCGCTTGTGCTTCTAGCGCATGTTCTAAAGCTTCAACGATGTACTGCTGGGTTTCAGGTGGCATGTGGCGTAAAAGTTGCATGGCACTTTCTAAACGAAATTGATATAGCTGGTTGTAAATAGCCCTCCCCTTTTCACCCAAATAGAGCCGCATCTGACGCGCATCTTCTGGGTCTGGCTGGCGTTCTAGGAGGCCGAGCGCTTCTAAATCGCGCATGGCGTTGGAGACTGCAGCTGGTGTTATTTCTAATAGGTTGGCTATCTCTTTTTGTGATAACCCTGGCTGCTCTCGAATGAGATGGAGCGCACGAATTTGATTCACATTTAAGTTATTACCGTGAAGTGCATCCTTAAAAACAGCGGGCATTCTATAACGCGCCATTTGCCCAACGGCATCCATAACTTGTAAAAAGCGCTTTGCATAACGTGTTATTTGTTCTTGCTCTGGTGACATTGGAAAATCACTTAATTAACTTAATTAACTATTTGAGAGTATATGAGAGAGAAGGTATAGTTGTCAACATAGAATTACATTAGAAAAGTGAAGCTTGTTTGGCTTGTTAGCTAATCTTCTTCGATGAGCAAGCGCCGCAAAACTTTACCCACAAAAGATTTAGGGAGTTCTTCACGGAATTCAATATCCCAAGGCACGGCATAGGGTTCTAGACGGCGACGGCAAAGTTCCAGCAGCTCTTCCTTAGTGAGCTTTGTTCCTTTACGAGGGACAACGAATGCTTTGACTTTCTGACCTTCTTCTACACGCCCCACCCCAACAACAGCCGCCTCTAGAACTTTGCTATTCTCGTAAAGAATTTCCTCAACATCACGGGGATAAACACTGTATTGACCCGTTAGAATTGTATCGCGCTTGCGGCTGATAATCTGGAAATAGCCGTCGGTATCCATGACTGCAACATCGCCAGTATAAAGCCAACCATCTTTTATGGCTGATTCACTATCTTCATCATTCTCCCAATAGCCTTGCATAACCTGTGGGCCGCGAATAACTAATTCGCCTATTTGACCTGGTTCAAGGTCTTCGCCTGTCGTCAAATCGACAATGCGGGCATCGGTATTGGGTAAAGGAACGCCAATGCTGCCAACTTTGCGCATACCATAGAGGGGGTTAGCATGAGTAACGGGCGAAGCTTCTGTGAGGCCATAGCCTTCAACCAAACGCCCACGTGTTAGTTTTTCAAAGGCTTCTTGTACCTCTACAGGTAAAGGCGCAGCGCCGCTGATACAAGCTTTTACAGAGTCTAAGCCATATGCGCGAACATTGGGGGCTTGATTGATGACGGTATACATCGAGGGTACGCCAGGAAAGAGTGTTGGGCGATAGCGTTTAATGTGGTCAAGCACTTGTTGCAACTCAAAAACTGAGAGCAATATCATAGTAGCACCCAGCAAAATTGGCACATTCATGGCTGCGGTCATGCCATAGCTGTGCATGAATGGGATAATTGACAGAACAGTTTCTTTGCCATAACTGAGACCGGGTATCCAATGGCGGGTTTGAAGGGCATTCGCCACTAAATTACTATGCGAAAGTTTGACACCTTTTGGGTCGTCGGTTGTACCACTGGTATAGACAATGGCGGCTAAATCGGTGTGTTTTACATCAACGGCAGGCGGGATTATGGGTTGGTCGCGAACTATATCATCCCACATTTCCCCCAATTTAGGCGGACGATCAGAAGCCAAATGTACTTCAGGCAAATCAATGCCCAACATCTTTAGATAGCCAATAATGGCATTCACTGGCTGCACATCAGCCAAAATGATATGAGGTGTTCCAGCGTGTTCATGTACAGCTTCTAATAGAGGAGTATGGGCGGACAATGTCACAAGCACAGAGGCTTGAGTAGATTGTAACTGGCGCACAATTTGCCCCATATCGGCATCGGGGTTAGGAAGCACGACAACCGCACCGATTTTCATCGCGCCATAATAAGCAGCGACGAATTGTGGCGCATTGGGCATCACAATCATTACACGATCGCCATGCTTAACACCACGAGATATTAATGCATGAGCGAACTGATTTGCCAAAGCATCAAGCTGGGCATAAGTCATGGAAATGCCGTAGTAAACAATTGCTTTTCGTTTAGGCACCCAATCTGCTGCGCCTTCTAGAAAACGGTGCAACGGTTGGCGAGGTATAGGGATTGTACGAGGCACGTCTTTGCCATAAGCAGGCAACCATGGGCGGCGGTTAAAAAGCCCATCGCCATTTTCTTGGGTTCTCCAAAGCCGATGTTTATTGCCTTCAATAAAACGTTCAATGGCGCGATTCACCGCCTGATGGCGCTCTAATTGCACTTTATGCTTGGCAGAGCCAACATCGTATATTTCGGCATTAGGCACCATTTTACCCACATCATCAAAGACATAACGTGGGAAATAGTTATCACGCTCACCTGTGATGACCAATGTCGGCGTTTGTATGTTGCGCAGTAAAGGCCAACCGTGCCATTGGCGCAAGTTATTCATCATCATGCGTTTCATAACATGCAATTCAGCATTCCAGCGGGGGCGATAGCGCCAAAGTGGGCGTAACGTAGCTGTCGGGATGCGAAAAGCTAAAGAAGCCGCGCGGGGTAAGGGGTATTCCCCTGCAGTAGCGATAAGCACCAGCTTTTCTAAATGTTCTGGATAGCGATTGGCATATTCAACGCAGATTGAACCACCAAATGAATGACCTATCAGGATGAATTTCTCTGGTAGGGCAAGATGCTTTACAACGGCCTGTAAATCCTCAACCAGTTCATCCATTGTATAACGGGTATAAGGGGCATCGCTTTGTCCATGGCCGCGCAAATCCGGCACAACAACGCGATAATTATGCGAAAAATGATTGATTTGATGTTCCCAAGTTTCGGCACATCCGGCATAGCCATGAACAAACATGATTGTACGCTCAACACCTTCTGGCGCCATATCAATCACACTAAGCGAATGAGCCGATGTGTCCGGCATCGGGACTTCTACTCTATAGAGATTGAAATCTAGCTGTTGTGTGCTACGTTTAATACCGCGTAGTTTCTTCTTCATAACCGCCCCTCTCTTTGCGCTTATATTACTTCAGCTTGAGGCTCTATCGCTAGTTTTGCCCATGATAAGACCAATAGGGTTTGACAGCCGTTAGAAATGTCCGCTATAGTGTGAGCAAATTACCCGCTCAAGCGGGTAAACCCGGCAAATCAAGCGGCGTGCATTTTTGTTATAGTCCTCTTAGACAATTTTGCTCATTAACGTAAGTTTTTTAGATTAGACAACTCTAAACATTGGGTATGACATCATCACGAGCAAAGGATGGTCTTGTGTATTTAGAAGCACACACAGAAACTCAAAGTTTTGAACAACTCAAAGCTGAGTGGAATGAATTATTAGCACGCAGCTATGCCAATAGTGTGTTTACAACTTGGGAATGGCAAACTACATGGTGGGATGCTTACCAACCTGGCCAATTATGGATTATAACCTGTCGTAATGATGACGGGCGTTTGTTAGGTATTGCACCATGGTTTATTCAAGAGCATCCGCAATTAGGTCGGGTTGTTCGAACAGTGGGGTGCGTTGAAGTTACAGATTATCTCGATGTTATCATTGACCGTGATTGTATTACGCTGGTATTAGATGCTTTAGCGAACTACTTGGTTGAACAGCGTGATAAATTTGATGTGATAGACCTTTGCAATTTACCGGAAAGCTCCCCCACCCCTGAGATGTTCCCAATTTATCTTCAACAACACGGCTTTCAAGTTCAAGTAGAGCAACAAGAGGTTTGCCCTATCATTAAACTGCCGAATAGCTTTGAAGAATATATCGCATCTTTAGGGAAGAAATACCGCCATGAATTGCGCCGCAAAATCCGCCGTGCAGAAGGAAACGCGCAAATTGATTGGTATATTGTCGGGCCAGAACATGATTTAGAGGCCGAACTAAACCGGTTCACAGACATGATGGCATCCAGCGACCCCGCCAAAGCAGAGTTTTTGCAGGATGAGCAAAACATGGCTTTTTTCAAGGCGATGGCACGTGTCATGTTAGACGCTGGTTGGCTACAACTCAATTTCTTAACGGTGAATGGTGAGCCAGCAGCGGCCTACCTAAATTTTGATTATGGCAACCGTATTCTGGTATACAACTCTGGCTTGTACCCAGAAGAGTTTGGCCATCTTAGCCCCGGCATTGTGCTATTGGCAAGGAACATCCGTCATGCCATTGAGCAGGGGCGAGAAGAATTCGATTTCCTGAGAGGGAACGAGGTTTACAAATACCACATGGGCGGGGTAGATACCGCTGTGTTTATGTTGCAAGCGCGATACAATCACAACTAGCTCCCGATATATGTGGGGAGGTGAATTATGTCGATTCAACGTATAGCATTAATTTCCGTTCATACCAGCCCACTGGCACCATTGGGCGGGAAGAAAACAGGTGGAATGAATGTCTATGTTCGCGAGTTAGCTCAAGAACTAGGCAAGCGCGGTATTGAAATCGACATCTTCACCCGAAAAGTCACACCATCTGAACCAGAGGTTAATCATGGATTGGGGGAGCGCGTACGTGTCATCAGCATCCCTGCAGGCCCATTACAGCCCTTAGGGCCAGATGAATTGTATGAATACTTGCAGCAATTTGCGGCGGGGATTATCCGTTATGCTACTCGCAACCAAACGCGATATAACATTGTCTATAGTCACTATTGGTTAAGTGGGTGGGTGGCCTACAAGCTTAAAGAGGTATGGGGAACGCCATTTGTCCATATGTACCATACACTTGGCCAAATGAAAAAGCGGATTATTGGCGCTGTCACACTCCCGCCATTGATGCCTGATACACGAATTGTTACTGAGACACAGATTGCTGATTGGGCTGATGCAATAATCGCAGCAACACCAGCAGAGCAAGCACAGCTCCTATGGTTATACCGTGCTAAACGGCGAAAAATTCACATTATCCCACCTGGTGTGAATTTAGAGCGCTTCCGCCCTGCCTCTATGAGTGACGCAAGGAAGCGTATCGGTTTAGCAGAAAACACCAATCTACTGTTATTTGTAGGGCGCATTGAGCGCTTGAAAGCCGTAGATACCATCATAGAAGCAATCAATATCCTGCGGCAACAAGAGCCATCGCTACTACAAAATCTATGCTTTGCAGTAATAGGTGGCAACCCGAATAACCCATCTGACGAAGAGTTAGAGCGATTACAGGCATTGTGTAACGAACTGGGCTTAAAGGATATAGTCAAGTTTTTAGGAGCAAGAGACCAAGATAGCCTGCGGGATTATTATACGGCAGCAACTTGCGTGATTATGCCCTCAGATTATGAATCCTTTGGTATGGTTGCCCTGGAAGCGATGGCAACGGGAACACCTGTTATCGCTTCAGAAGTGGGGGGCTTGGCTTATCTCGTGCGACACAACGAAACGGGCTATCATGTGCCTGTGAGAGAACCTTCCTCAATAGCCCAGTGTATTATGCAGTTACTCAAAGATGAAACGAAATATAAAAAAATGGGCCAGTCAGCATCAGAACTGGCCCGACAGTATTCATGGTCTAACATTGCTGACCGTTTACTCGCGGTCTTCGAGGCGGTGTTAGCAGCTCCAACAGCAGATTAACCACCGTAAGCATTGGGAATATCGGCCACCAACGCCTCAATATAAGGGTCTTGCTCAACAATTTCTAAGACAGCATCTTCATCAACTATCGTCTGCCCTTTGTGATATAACACATTGTTGAACCCATCATAACGATAGCGACGATTCACCCAACCATAACGAGGGTGCTGGAAGACAACATTGAACTGTACGGCTTCATCTTCCGGGAAAATTTTCTCATCAACAATCCACACAGGTGCATATTGCTCAAGGTGCGGTTTCGCTTTTGCATCGCGCTTCTGGAGCAGTTCTTGATTCGCGTCCATGACATTGCCTCACATGCGTTATGGGTAACACGCCTTATTGTAACGGTCTAACAGGTCATTCGACAAGTTTTATCCTAAAATAGAAATGGTGAATTGCAACAGTTTATAAGGGTCATCTTATGCGATTGTTAAAACGAATCATCTTTTATCTGCACTTGACAATTTTATACCTTGCTTTCATACCTATTAGCCCTTCCCATGCGCAAGATGGGCAAGCATGGGCTATTCTCAATTTGCTCAATGCAGACCGCAATGCTGCTGGGTTACATAGTCTCACAATGAATACTCAGCTTGTCGCAGCGGCACAGCGGCATAGTAACGACATGGCCAATGGCGACTTTCTCTCCCACACCGGCTCAGATGGCTCAGAATTTTGGGAGCGCATCGCTGATACAGGGTATAACATGACGAGCGGGGCGGAGAATATTCTATTCCGTTGGGATTTGAGCGCAGCAGGTGCTTACCAACAATGGTGGAATAGTCCAGGCCACTATAACAATATGATGAACGCCAACTATGTTGAAATCGGCATTGCATGGGCGCAAGCAGCATCTGGCAAGTATTATTACACGATGGTGCTAGCAACACGCCCCGGCGTTCAGCCACCGCCTATATCGCCACCGACAAACACACCAATTCCACCAACACCTGTTCCACCCACAAGCACGCCAATCCCACCGACGCCTGTTCCGCCCACAAGCACGCCGATTCTCCCAACGAACACAGCTATCCCATCTCCAATCCCGCCAACAGCGGTTGTTCCCAGCAACACCCCCATTCCCCCAACTCTCACAAATACACCAATAGTCATACCCACCAATACAACCGCGCCCATTGCCACAGTACAAGCGTCAAATACACCTATTCAACCATTACCAACC